>DATHKK010000034.1:0-8247 GCA_035489355.1 Candidatus Limnocylindria bacterium | reverse complement strand
GTCTTCATCGATCAGAAACAAATCATCGTTCGCGACCGGCGCACGATTCAGCATCAGCGTCGCGCAGTTGGTCACCGGACTTCCGCACCACGCATTCGCCGCCACCACGCAATAACTGCCCGCGTCATTGTCCGTCAGATTGCCGAGGGTCAGCGTGCTGTTGGTGCCGATGACGACGCCGTTAAAAAACCATTCGTAGGTCAACCGGGTTCCGCTCACGCCCGCGTCGAAGATCACGTTGCCGCCGAGGTAGCCGACTTTGTTCTCGATCGGCGTCGTCAGAGCGGCGGGTTGGTCCACCGTCAGTGTCGCGCTGTTCGTGACGATACGGCAGGCGCTCGACACCAACACCGAGTAAACCGCGGCGTCCGACACGGATACGTTGGCCAATGTAATCAAATTGTTCGTCTCACCCGCCAGCGGCTCGCCGTCTTTGCTCCATTGGAAGTTGAACGTCTCGCATCCCGTCGCCTGCACTTCGAATGTCACGCTGGAGCCAGTGCAGACGCTCACGTCTGACGGGCCGAAGATGTTCGTAGGCGGACGGCAGATCGCTGCGGAGATGGCGTCGAAGACCGCGCCGAGTTCCGATGAATTGTTCGCGAAGAAATAATCGCTGGGCGACGAAGCCATGTTCGCCATCAACACCGGATCAACGCCGCTGCCGAGGCCGATGGTCAAGACGCGCGTGCCGGCGCTCTTCGCCTGCGCGGCGGTATCAAGCGCCTCTTCGGGTGTGTCGAAGTCGTGCGGCAAACCGTCGGACAACAGGATAATCACCGGCAACGCTTCCGGGCGATGGCGGCTCGAAGCAAGTTCGTCCTGAGCGGTCTGGAGGCCACAACTGATGCACGTTCCATTCGTCGCCGCGCCCAGCGCACTGATGGCTTTCTCCATGGCCAAGGTGTTGTTGGTCAGGCGCTGGTTCAGCGTCGCGGTGGGATTGAAGGAGACGAGGCCAAGAACGTCGCCGTTCGTGCTGATGAGGTGCATGTTGCGCACGAAGTTGGTGCAGGCCGTGCGCGCATCGGTGTAAGCCGGCCCGGACATGGAACCCGAGCGGTCGATGACGAGCATAACGTCCACGGACGGATAGCACGCCGCGACACTGAGCGTCGCGCTCTGCGTTACCGAGCCGCAAACGCCGTTGACGATCACGCTGTAAGTGGCCGTGTCGCTCTCGACGAGATCGGCGAGCACCAGCGTGTTGCCGGTTTCGCCAGAGATGACCGCGTCGTCCTTCAGCCAGGTGTAGGTGAAAGGCCCCGTGCCCGAAGCGGTTGTGCTGAACGTGACGCCCTGTCCGAGAACGCGCACCTGATTGGTCAGGGCCGTCGCATTCACGGGCGCGCCCACCGTGAGGATCGCGCTGTTCGTTATCGAGTTGGTCGCGCCGATCAGCCGGACTTTGTAAGCGCCCGAGTCCGCGATGGCCACGGCGGCCAGCGTCAGGCTGCTGTTGGTTTGCGTCGAGAGAGCGGTGTTTCCCTTGAACCACTGATAAGTGAGGGCCGTGCCCGTCGCGTCCACGCTGAACATTACGAGGTCGCCCACGCAAGCGGCCTGGTTCTCGGGAGAAACCGTGATGACAATCGGCGCCGGCACGACGGTGATCGTCGCCGTGGCCACCGCGCTCATCGTTTGCCCATCACTGGCGCGGTAGGTAAACGTATCGAGGCCCGCATATCCTTCGTCGGGCGTGTAGATGAACGAACCATCCGGGTCCAACAGCAGAGCGCCGTGGGTGGGGCTACTGATGAGCACGACGTTCAACGGATCGCCATCGACATCCAGATCGTTGCCGAGGACGCCCGGGGCATCGACGAAAAATGTGGAATCAGCATCGGCGCTGTAAGTGTTGTTGGTGGCGCGAGGCGCGTCGTTGATCGGACTAATGGTGATGGTCACCGTCGTCGGCAGGGAATTGGCCTGGCCATCACGCGCCCGGTAGGTGAAGGAATCCGTCCCGTAAAAGTTGGTTTGTGCCCGATAAGAGAAAGCGCCGTTGTTCGTGAAATTCAGCGTGCCGTAAGCAGGCAAGGTCAAGAGCGTGGCCGTCAGCGAATCGCCTTGCAGGTCCGTGTCGTTGATCAGCGTGCCCGGCACGGCGACGAAAAGCGTCACGTCTTCACTGACCAAATAGTTGTCTGGATTGGCCGCAGGCGGATCATTCACCGCCGCCTTGCCGGAGAACGCCAGCAGAACAGCAGCAGCGCATGACGCGAGCAGCATTCGAAGCCTATCCATTTCAACCCTTCTGATAGGGCAGATAATCGCTCGCATCGCCTCAGCCCGGCAACGTTCTGAGGGTTCGCAATCGTTCGTTCCGAAGACGCCGTACCGGGTACGGTACGGATTTTAAGGGGACTGACTAATGCAGTTGAAAGTAGCGCTGGCGTCCCGCCTGCCCGTGGCGGTGCAAGCGGAGCTATGCCCGGCACCAACGGCTTAATCGCACCAAGAGGTGTTCTGTACGGATGAACTTAGACCCAATGGCGCGTCGGTTGGCATTCCGGGTCCGGCCGGGACGCTTGACCTACTTTCACTGCATCGTCCCGGGCCAGCGGCGCGCCTACGGAGCGGGAATATTACAAACCCCGATGCGGTCGCCGAGCTTGGCGTTTTCCGCGATTTGAAGGCTCAGGGAAAAGTTCCGGCTGCCGGTCGCCGCCGGGTTGTTCAGCAGGGCGATACTCACACTCCGGCTCGTTTGGCCGGCGGCGAAAATAACGGAACCGTTGACGACCGACGTATAATCAACCCCGGCGAGCGCCGTGTTGGGCGCGGTGCTGAACGTCGCCGTCACCGGTTTTTCGCTCGGGGCGGAGAGTTGCAACGTGAACACGGCGTTGGCCCCCAGGCCGTCAATCACTACCGTGGCGTCGCTCACTGAGATGACCGGCGCCGTGTCATTGTCGCGAATGGTCGCAATGGCCTGAGCATCGCCCAGGACCGCGTTCACCGGATGGCTCAGGTTCACAAAGAATATCTCATTGCTCTCGCTAATGATGTTTCCCGTTGCGCCCACGATGACTTTCTGGAGCAGCGTGCCGGGCGGGAACAAGACTGGACCGCTCACCGCGAAGTAATCGCTGCCCGCGACTGCCGATCCATCCTCAGTGCTGAAGTCCACACTGATGGCCTGACCGCTCTTGGCCGAAAGCCTCACCAGGAACGAAACCGCGCGCACTCCGTCGTTCGCTTCCACCGTGGCCACGTCGGCGACAGAAATCGCCGGCAACGGATCGTTGTCGATGATGGTGCCGATCCCCTGCCCGTCCACGATGACAGCATTGACCGGTTTGCTCAGTTCCATGTGGAAGACCTCGTTGCTCTCACTCAAGGATTCGCCGGTGATCGGCACGATGATCGTCTGGGTGCTGACGCCGGGCGCGAATTTCAACTTGCCCTTTTTCGCTTTGAAATCCTTGCCCGTGAGTGCCGAGTCTTTGACCGCCGCATAATTCACCGACACCGGCAAAGTGTTCGGCCCCAGCAGCGTCACGGTAAATATGGCGTTGAACTTCTCGCCGGGATTGCCTTCCACCACCGTCACGTCGTCGATGTAAAGTCCCGGCACCGGATCGCTATCGATGGTCGCCAGCCCTTCACCATCTTCCACGACGGCATTCGTCGGATTGCTCAAGCGCACGAAGAAGGCACGGTTGGTGTAAATCGTCGAACTGCCCTGCACCGTGACCTCCACCGTCCGGTTCGTTGTTCCGGGCGGAAAATCCAGCGTGCCGTTTGTGGCCGTGTAATCCGCGCCAGCCAATGCGCTCGCGTCCGCCGTGGCGAAATCGACTCGCACCGTGCGCGCTGATGGCGCGGACAGATTCACTTCGAACACCGCTTCAAGCAGCCCGTCCGTACCGCCAGGGACCGTGACATCGCCAATTGAAATCGTGGGCGGAACGTATTCCGAAATAACGATGGCGATTGTCTCTGAATCACTTTGCGATGGACTGCCGTTGTCCGTCACGCGAACCGTCACCAGATGATTGCCCGACGTTTGTAACGCCGTGGTCGCCCAGGTAAACAGACCGCTCACTGGGTCGATATTCATGCCGGCGAGCGCGCCTTCGAGCATGAACGTCAGTGTTTGCCCCGGCAAATCCACGTCGTTGGCGGCAGCCGTAAATGTGAGTTCATCTCCTTGCATGACGATCTTCGTTCCGATCGCCGCCAGCGCGGGCGCATCGTTCATCGGACCCACGAGCAACGTCACCGTCGCGACGCCGGAATTGGTCGCGCCGTCCTGCGCGCGGTATGTGAAGCTGTCAGTGCCATTGAAGTTTTGATTAGGCGTGTAGAGGAACGAGCCGTTCGCATTGAACGCCAGCGTGCCGTGGCTCGGGCCACTCATCAGCACCGCGCTCAACGTGTCGCCATCGAGATCGATGTCGTCGCCGAGCACGCCGGGCGCGGCAATCGTCAATGGAACATCTTCGTCCGTGGAGTAATCATTGTTCGTCGCCACGGGCGCATCATTCACCGCGCCGACCGTAATGCTCACCGTAGCCACGGCGGAAGTCACCGCGCCGTCCGTCACGCGATACATGAATGAGTCTGCTCCGAGGTAATCCGGATTCGGCGTGTAGAGGAATGATCCGTCGGCGTTCAGCGCGAGCGCGCCGTGGGTCGTGCCGCTGATCAACTCGACCGCCAGAGAATTTCCGTCCACGTCGACGTCGTTGATAAGCACACCGGGAGTGGCCGCATTCAACGTCGCGTCCTCGCTGACATTGTAGCTGTCGTTCTGCACCAGCGGCGCGTCATTGACTCCCGTCACGGTGATGGTGGCGATGGCGAGCGCGGAAGCGGACGCTCCATCCGCCGCGCGATACGTGAAATGATCGACGCCGTGAAAATTCGTGTTCGGCGAGTAAACGAACGAGCCATTGGCGTTCAACGTCAGCGTACCGTTGGTCGTGGAGGAAATCAGGACCGTGCTCAGAACATCGCCATCGGCATCCAAGTCATTCACCAACACGCCATTCAACACTGGCACCGGCAGGACCGTGTCTTCCACCGTCACGTAGGATTCGTCGCTCACGGTCGGCATGTCGTTGAGCGCATTCACCGTCAGCCTGACGATCGCCACGGAACCCGTTTGCCCGTCGCTCGCGCGATAAGTGAAGGAATCCGCGCCGTGATAATTGGCCGTCGGCGTGTAGATAAAAGTGCCATTGCCATTGAGCGTCAGCGCGCCGTGCGCCGGCAAACTCACGACACTGGCCGTCAGCGCATCACCCTCCGCGTCCGAGTCGTTGCCGAGCACGCCCGCGCCGCTCACGGTCAGGACGGCATCCTCATTCACGGCATGGTTGTCGGCGTTCGCGAGGGGCACGTCGTTGATGGAATTGATCGTGATCGTCACGGTGGCCATGTAGTTCGTTTGCCCGTCACTGGCGCGATACGTGAACGAATCGACGCCATAATAATTCGCCGCAGGCGCATAGGTGAATGAGCCATCGCCAGCCAGGGACAACGTGCCGTGGGCCACGCCCGTTTCCAAAATCGCCGTTAGCGTGTCGCCGTCCGGATCGATGTCGTTGTTGAGCACGCCCGGCCCGCCCACGCTCAGAACGTTGTCCTCGTTCATGGAAAAGCTGTCGGACTCGGCTATCGGCGCGTCGTTCGTGTCCGCGATGGTGAGCGTTACGAGAACTTCAGCGGACATGAAAATTCCATCGCTGACCGAGTAAGTGAACGTGTCAGTACCGTTGTAATCCGCCACGGGCGTGTAAGTGAAAGATCCGTTGTTGCTGAACGACAGCGCGCCGTGAATCGGCAGCGTGACGACCGTCGCCAACAACGCATCGCCATCGGCGTCCACGTCATTTCCCAGCACGCCCGGCGCGACGATGTTCAGCGTGGCGTCCTCCTTGACCGAATAGCTGTCCGCGTTCACCAGCGGCGCGTCATTGATCGGATTGACGGTGATGCTCACGATCGCCGGCGTCGAGTCCGCGAGGGCATCGCTCGCGCGGTAACTGAATGAGTCCGCGCCGAAAAAATTGGTCGCCGGCGTGTAAGTGAACGAACCGTTGCTGCTCAGGGCCAGCGTGCCGTGGGCTGGTCCGCTCGCCACCGTCGCGGCCAGCGCATCGCCATCAATGTCGCCGTCATTGCCCAGCACGCCGGGCGTCGCGACCGTGAGCACCGCGTCTTCATTTACTGAATAGCTTTCGGGATTGGCCGCCGGCGTGTCGTTTACCGAATTCACCGTGATCGAAACCGTGGCGAGCGCGGAATTGGCCGCTCCGTCATTCGCGGCGTAAGTGAAAGAATCGGGGCCATTGAAATTCGCAACCGGTGTATAAGTGAACGAGCCGTTCGCACCCAACACCAGCGCGCCGTGCGCGGGTCCTTGTACTAGAACTGCCGTCAACGCGTCGCCGTCTGGATCTGAATCGTTGCCCAGCACGCCCGGCGTGGTCGCGGTGAGGACGGCATCTTCATTCACGATGTAGCTGTTGCCGTTCGCCAGCGGCGCGGCGTTCACTTCATTGACCGTCACCGTGAAAGTGGCTGTGCCACTCAATGGCGGCGCGCCGTTGTCCACCGCGCGAATCGTGATCGGGTACGAGCCGGGGCCTTGCGCTTCGGTCGGCCTCCAGGTGAATGCGCCTGTCGTCGGCTCGATGCCGGCGCCGGCGGGAGCGCCCGGATCGAGACTGAAGGCGTGCGATTGCCCCGCGCCATCGGGATCAGAAACCGTGGCAGTAAAAGCCAGCAGGGTTTCCTCATTGGCGCTCTTATTCACGACGCTGTCCACGACAGGCGGACGGTTGGGCTGGTCGATGGTGATTTGACCGGCGAGCGCCGTCGCGGGCAGCGCCTCGATATTCGAGTCGGCCACCAGGAATGCCGTTTGCGAGCCATCGATGATCAAACTCGTTTCATCGACGGGCGCGCCGATGATTCTGAACTCCACGTAGAAGATCGCCGTTCCATCGGCCACGTTCACGCCCGCCACAGTCGGGTCGTCCCAAAACACATTCAGGGAGCCGGAATTACTGTTCGCGGAATTGAACGTACCGGCACGGCTCATGTTCGGAAGACCGAAGCGGTCGGACGGAACATCGATGAAGGTCACAGTGGCTGGGTTCCAACGAAACGTGAATTGGAACGCCGCCACGTTGGTGAATGAAGTGACGCGCACAGGGACCAAAACACTCGTCCCCGGCAAGCCATTGGTTGAACCGACGGTGAATGTAACCGGATCGCCCGTTGCATTGGCTGGCTCAGGCGAGCCTTTGCCGCTCAAGGATTTCTCTTTCGCTGAACCGGCCAGGGAACTTCCCGGCGGCGTCCAGGAGTAATTCACATCGCCCAACTTGAGCGCCACGAAGTCCTGGCCCGCGAGATCGTTGCCGGCAAAGGAATAGGTGCGATTCGCCGGCGCGCCCCAGGGAGTGAGCTGATTCGCGAAAATATAATTCGAGGGAACGAAGCGCCACAGCCCGGTCGCAAAACGGTTCGTGGCCCCCAGCACCACCCGCCGCATGCCTAGGAGATCGAAGGCCGAGATCGAATTGTCTCCGTCCACATCCGCCGCGAGGAGCTTGTAAGGCGAACCGAGACTGGCCGCGTTCAAGATGTGCCGACGCACCGCCAGAATATCCAGCGCGTCGATGCCATCCGCCGGAAGGCCCAGTCCCGGGAGCATCGGCGCGATCACGACATTGCTGGCCGCATCGAAAGAGCAGGAAAAGCTGCCGTCGCTCGCGGTGCTCCCAGTGATGTTTGTCGTGCCGGTCAGTGCGACCGTCGCGACACGTTTTTCAGAGAGCGTGGGCGGATAGTTCGTGGGCGCGAAGATCGTGCCGCTCAGTGTGACAATCGCCCGCCCCAAAACAGTCTGGCTGCACGTGGCGGAATTCCCGCAAGCGTCCGTCGCACGCCACGTCCGGATCACGGTGAGTCCCGCGTTGCACGATCCATTGGTGACGGAACTGAGAATGGTCACGGTTGGATTCAGACCGCTGGCCGCGTCGGTGGCCGTGGGGGTGTCGAAGCTCCAGGGAGCGAGACAGTTGATGTCCTTGTTCGCCGCGCAGGTAATCGCCGGCGGCGTGGTATCTCGGACCGTGACGGTCTGGGAGCAGCTCACCTTGTTGCCGCAATCATCCAGAACGTCCCACGAGCGCGTGGCGACAGAGCTGGCGCCGCAGGGACCGGCATTGGTGCCTGCGCTGATGATCTGAATTGTGAGAGTCGCGCTGCAATTGTCCGTGCCCG
>DATHKK010000033.1:0-6497 GCA_035489355.1 Candidatus Limnocylindria bacterium | reverse complement strand
CGCGTGCCCGCCGCCGGGTTCACGATTCGGAGTTTAACTTCCATCCAGATTCAATTCAGCGAGCCGGTGACCGGCATCGATGCTGCCGATCTGCTCGTGGGCGGCGCGCCGGCCACGAATGTTGCGTTCACCGCGCCTGCCACCTTCACTTTCGAATTCCCGCAACCGCCGACCGGGACCGTGGCGGCGATCTGGATTGGCGCGCATGGCATCAAGGATTTGGCCACGCCTGCGAACAATTTCGCGGGCGGAAACTGGAGTTACATCCTGAATCCCAACGCGCCGGAAGCGGACGTGATCATCACGGAATTCATGGCGGCGAACACGCGAACGCTGGCGGATGAAGATGGCGACTATTCGGACTGGATTGAAATTCACAATACGGGCGCGGTGGCGCTGAACTTGAACGGCTGGCGCCTGACCGACAATCGCAACAACCTGACGAAATGGACGTTCCCCTCCACCAACATCGCGGGCCAGGCGTTCATGATTGTCTATGCTTCCGGCAAGGATCGGCACACGCCGGGGCGCCCGTTGCACACCGGCTTCCAACTGGGGAAGGAGGGCGAATATCTCGGGCTGGTCCGGCCGGACGGAACGATCGTTTCGGAATTCTCACCCGTATTTCCCACGCAAGTGGACGATGTTTCCTATGGCTTGCCCACGCTTTCATCTCCCACCGCAGTGCTGGCGCTGGGTGCGGGAGCGAGGGTCCATGTGCCAATCAACAACAGCTTGGGGCTGGATTGGACTTCGCCGTCGTTTAATGACTCCGCGTGGTTACATGGTACGAACGGCGTCGGTTTCGAAACGACGCCCGCGCCGCCTTCGCTCGCGGGATCGTTCAGCACGGACATCGACAGCTTGATGCGCAACATTTCTCCCTCGGCCTTCATCCGCATTCCGTTCGTGGTGAGCAATGCCGCAGCCTTCGACTCGATGACGTTGCGGATGAAGTACGACGATGGGTTTGTGGCTTATCTCAACGGAGTGGAAGTTGCGCGGCGCAATTTGCCGAAGACGATCGCGAATTCCGTGCTGGAGTTCTCGGACACGCAAGGCGCCAACAACTGGCAGTACGGCTACTACAATAAATTTACGGACGGCAACACGACGTACGAAATGGCAGATTTCACGCCCTTCCCTCGCGCTGCCGGGGCGCACGCCGCTGATAATTACTGGACCGGCACGATTTGGGATTGGTTTGCTGGCAATCCGCCCTGGACCGAAATCAGCGCCAATGGCGGACATCCCAACGGTTCCAACAACGGTGCGGAACACTGGGTCATCCGCCGCTGGACTGCGGAACTTACCGGCGACATCACGGTTCGTTTCTCGGTCGCCAAGCAGAACCTGACGAGCGGCAACGGCGTCACGGGCCGCATTTTCCACAATGGCGTCGAGAAGTTTTCGCGCACGGTGGCCTTCAACGATGGAAGTCTCATTACGAATGCCGTCTCCATCCCGGGCGTGACCCTGGGCGATTTCATCGACGTGGTGCTGGATCCTACGGGCACGGACGGCCAGCCCACGGATGCAGCGGACGGCTCTATTTTCACGGCGGTCATCGATCAGGAACCGGGCCTGTCCATTGAATGGAATACCATCGCCGGCAGCTCGCGCGCGGATGCGGCGGCAACCACCTTTGAGGACATCGACATCAGCGGAGCCATTCCGGGCATTCAAACCGGCACGAACTGGCTGGCGATTCACGGTGTGAACTCCAGTGCCGCGGACGGCGACTTTCTCATGGCCGCCTCCGTCGAAACACGCACCCGCGCGTTGCAACTGGATCAGGTGCGCTATTTCACCTCGCCCTCGCCCGGCGAAGACAACGACGGCGGCGTGGATAATCTCGGACCGATTATTTCGGACCCGCAGCATTGGCCGAATGTTCCGCTGCCCAACCAGGACATTCTGGTGACAGCGAAAATAACGCCGACTTTCGCGCCCGTCGGAACGGTCACGCTGTCGTATCGCATCATGTTCATGGGCACGAGCGTGTTGCCCATGTTGGATGACGGTGCGCACGGAGACGGCGCGGCGGGAGATGGGACTTACGGCGCCTACATTCCGTCCGCGCTGTCCACGAACGGCCAGATGAGGCGTTGGTTCATCACCGCGAATGACACCGGCAGCCGCTCGACGCGCTATCCGTCGTTCCTCAATTCGACGAACGCGCCGGAGTATCTGGGAACCATTGTCCACGTGGCGCAAACCAACGGGCTGCCGCTGCTCCACTTGTTCATTCCCGACGCGACGCTGACGACGGCGAACAACGACAGTGTCGTCCGGTATCCCGTCTCGATCTTTTATTTGGGCCGGTTCTATGACAATTGCGGCATCAACCGGCATGGACAATCCAGCGCCGGATTTCCGAAGAAGAGCTACGATATCGATTTCACTGCCGGGAACAATTTCACTTGGCAGGAAGGCCAGCCTACCGTGGATGACGTCAATCTGTTGACCACCTACCCCGACAAAGCGCACATGCGCAATTTCCTCGGCTACTACGGCACTTATCAGGCGGCGGACTCACCGTACCACTTTGTCGAGCACGTGCGCGTTCATCACAATGGCGTTTTCTTTGGCGATTGGCACATGGTGGAAAATGGCGACACCAAATTCCTCGAACGCCTCGGCCTGGATCCAAATGGCGCCCTCTACAAAATGTACAACACCTTCACCGATCCGACCGATTACACGATCAGCAGCGCGGAAGCGGAAAAGAAAAGCCGCAAGCAGGAAGGCAACGCCGACCTCGTCGCCCTCTTCAATGGTGTGAACACCGGCACGGCCGCGCAAAAGAACACGTTCATGTGGGACAACATTAATGTCCCCGAAGTGGTCAATACCATGGCGGCGCGCGTGCTCACCGGCGACGT
Organism: Candidatus Limnocylindria bacterium; assembly: GCA_035489355.1. GTDB lineage: Bacteria > Verrucomicrobiota > Verrucomicrobiia > Limisphaerales > SIBH01 > JANNGC01. Next base: position 3,612 of record DATHKK010000033.1, on the reverse strand, counting down.
CGATTGCTGCCACAAAAACTATTATTTCTATCGCGACACCGAAGGCTCGGGCGAATGGTCGGCCTTGCCGTGGGACATCGATCTCAGTTTCGGGCGCAACTGGGGCGCCGCGCCGACCTACTGGGACGATGTGATGTATCCGAACAACGGACTCTTCGTGGGCAATAACAATTCCTTCTACGGCCTGGTCTTCAACAACGGCACGGGCGCGAGCGGCAGCGTGCAGAGCCAGCAAATGTATCTGCGCCGGCTGCGCACGCTTCTCGATGAAGTCATGCAGCCGACGAATACACCGCCCTCCGAACTGAAATATGAAAAGCAGATCGATGAATTGGCCTCGAAGATGATCGCGGATGCCACCCTGGATCTGAAAAAATGGGGCACTTGGGGCCACGGCTCGGCTGCTATCGCCAACAACGATCCATCTTACCTGACCGTTACGCAGGCCATCCAACAGTTGAAAGATTATCTCCCGCAGCGCCGCAACGCGCTCATTCACGCCAAAACCGCTGGAAGCGCCACCCTGATTCCGCCGTCGCAACCGACCAATGTCGTCATCCGAATCGGCGCGGTTGATTTCAGTCCAGGCTCCGCCAACCAGGCCGAGGAATACATTCAACTGATCAACACGAATAATATTTCCGTGGACATCACCGGCTGGAAGCTGGACGGCGCGGTGCAATTCACCTTCCGCGGCGGCACGGTTCTCGTCTCGAACAGCATCACGTATGTCTCGCCGAACGTGAAATCGTTCCGCGCGCGATCTGCCGCTCCGCGTGGCGGCCAAAACCTGCTGGTCGTCGGCCCGTATGATGGCCAGCTTTCCGCTCGCGGCGAATCTCTCACGCTCACGGATAAGAATGGCCGGCTGGTGAACTCGAATGCCTACGTCGGCGCGCCCAGCTTGCCGCAGCAATACCTGCGCATCACCGAGATCATGTACAACCCGCCGGCCCCGGTCGCCGGCAGCCCTTACCCGCGCGAGGACTTCGAGTACCTCGAGTTGAAGAACATTGGACCCGTGGCCATGAACTTGGGGGGCGTCCACTTCACCAACGGCATCGAGTTCGCGTTTGCGAGTGTGACCCTCAATGCCGCCGAGCGGATCATCCTCGCCAAGAATCCGGCGGCGTTTGCCTCGCGCTATCCCGGCGTGCCCGTGGCCGGCACGTACGTCGGTTCACTCGATAACAGCGGTGAATCGATCCGTCTCGATGACGCGGTCGGCGAAAAGATTCTCGACTTCAGCTACAACAACACCTGGTACCCGATGACCGACGGCAACGGATTGTCGCTCGTGATCGTGAACGAGAATGCGCTTTGGAACACGTGGAGCGACAAGTTGTCCTGGCGGCCAAGCGGCTTCAACGGCACGCCCGGCGCGGGGGATGCGGCGCCGCTGACGTTCGCGCCCATTCTCGTGAATGAAGTATTGAGCCACACCGATCTGCCGGCGGTGGATGCCATCGAGCTTTACAATCCGACGGCGAACGCCGTGGACATCAGCAACTGGCTCATCAGCGATGATTTCACCACGCCGAAGAAATTCCGCATTCCCGCGGGGACGATCATTGCCGCCGGTGGCTATCGCGTCTTTGACGAACTGAGTTTCAACCAGGGAGCGACCGCTTTCTCCTTCGGCTCGGATGGCGATGACGCGTTCGTCTTCTCCGGCGATAGCGCGGGCAATCCAAACGGCTACTATCATGGGCACGAGTTCGACGGCGCGCAGAACGGAGTTTCCTTTGGCCGTTACATCAACAGCATCAGCAACGAACATTTCGTGGCGCAAAGCGCGAACACGTTCAACGCGGCCAATGCGCTGCCGAAGGTCGGCCCGATCGTCATCAGTGAAATCATGTATCACCCGCCGGACATCGCCACGGCCACCAACCTGATCGACAACAGCGAGGACGAATTCGTGGAACTGCAGAACATCACGGCCAGCCCCGTGGCGCTCTTCGACGCGGCCTTTCCGACGAACCGGTGGATATTGCAGGACGGGATCGACTACGTGTTCACGACCAACGATGTGATTCCCGCGAACGGTTTCCTCGTCGTGGTGAGCTTCAGTCCCGTGACGAACACGACGGCGCTGGCGAGTTTCCGCGCGAAGTACGGCATCGCGCCGACTGTGCCGATCGTTGGACCGTATTCGGGCCAGCTCGATAATTCCGACGAACATGTCGAGCTTTACCGGCCCGATGTCCCCAACCCGGATGGCGTGCCTTACATTCTCGTCGAGCGCATTCACTACCTGGACATCACTCCGTGGGATGTCATTGCCGATGGGTTTGGCGCTTCCTTGCACCGGATCCTCACGAGCAGCTACGGCAACGATCCGACGAATTGGATTGGGGCTTCGCCTTCGCCCGGCGCGGCCTTTGTCGGCGGCACGGCGCCGGTCATCACCCAGCCGCCGGCCAGCGCGTCGGTGTTCCTGGCGGGCACCACCAACTTCACGGCGTTCACGACCGGAGCGGACGTGCGCTATCAATGGTTCTTCAACAGCAACGTCCTCGCGGGCGCGACCAGTGCCACGCTCACGCTGACGGATGTTCAATACGGCCAAGCGGGCGCTTACCACTTCGTGGCTTACAACGGCGGCGGTTCCGTCGTGAGTTCGCCCGCGACGCTCATCGTGGTCACGCCGGTGTTCTTCACCGTGCAACCGGCGAGCCAGAATGTGCAGCCTGGCACCAATGTCACGATCAGCGCGCAGGCGGTGGGCAATGGCCCGGTGCGTTATCAGTGGCGCTTTCAAGGCGTGAACATTCCGAACGCGACCAATTCCAGCCATAGTTTCACGGGTGCAAATCTCGAGGATCATCATGGCCTCTTCAGCGTCGTGGCCACGGATGACCTGGGTTCCACCGTCAGTTCCAATGCCGAGATCTACGTGATGATCAAGGTTGTGGTGGTGAACCACATCCAGGGCATCACCAACCTGGTGGGCAGCACCGTCACCTTCAGCGTCACGGCCACGGGCGCGCCGCCGCTGTGGTACCGCTGGATTCGCGGCGGCGCGGCGTTTCTCACCAATCAAAGTTCGACCCTGACGCTGACGAACGTGCTGGTGGGCGGCACTTATCGCGTGGGCATCACGAACCGCGCGTCGTCCTCGGGCGTGTTCAGCCTGACGCAGGGCAGCGTTACGCTCGCGCTGTTGCCGGACGCGGATCGCGACGGCATGGAGGACGGATGGGAGACGAATTATTTCGGCACCGTCAACACGACGAACAACACGGCCAACGCGCTGGCCGATCCGGATGGCGACGGGATGATCAATCGCGACGAATATGTGGCGGGCACCAATCCGACCAATGGCCTGAGTGTGCTGAAGATTGTGTTGAGCACGACGAACGCGTCTCAGCTCCAGTTCGTCGCGCAGTCCAACATCAGCTACAGCGTGCAGTTCCACACGAACCTCGCGTCGGGCGCGTGGAACAATGTGACGAACATCAACGCGCAGTCCGGCGTGCGCACCATCGAGGTGAACAACGCCTTCGGCCCGCCGGCGCCGGAGCGCTACTTCCGCATCGTGACGCCCCAGGCGCCGTAATAGGGGGACGAACAATTCAGAAACGGCGGACAGCGATGTCCGCCGTTTTT
>DATHKK010000032.1:0-7865 GCA_035489355.1 Candidatus Limnocylindria bacterium | reverse complement strand
AGGCGAGTGCCGACTGAAGCCCATCGTGGAGATCAATCCGCGCTATACCATGGGTCGATTGACCGTGGAACTGATGAAACAAACTTCACCGGGGAGTTTTGGCTTGTTTCGAATTGTGAGTCGCGCCGTGGCTCGCAAGGAAGGCTTTGAGGACTTCACCGCTTACGATCGAAGGATGAGCGAACGCTTTCTTTTGCAACTGGAAGGCAGTCCAGTGCCGAAGATTCGCGAGGGCGCGCTCTGCCTGAACGATCCCGCGAAGGCGCAAAGCTACCTCGCCGTTTTCCAAGTGAGTCGCACGCTCAATCTCGAACCGTAGCCGCGGCCCCGCGGCAATCCAGTTCCACCACGCTCACCGAGCGCGCGGGAAAACGCCAGGCCACCGCGTCGCCCCCGGGCAGCGCGTGTTCGCGCGGCTTGAACACATCGGGGTTCAGCGGACTAATTTCCTGGCGCGGATTTTCGGGAGAAATTTCCAGCACGCGGCCGCCATGCACGGCAAAACCATCGATGGCGAATGCCGCCTCCGTAGTGCCGGAATAATCCATGTTCGCCACATGCAGAAATATCTTGTCGCCCGAACGGCTCGCGGCGATGTCGAGGTTCGACGGCGCGGACTTCACCGCCACACCTTGCGCGCCGTTGTGGCGTTTGAACAAACGCATCACGGCGCCGGCCGGCAACAAGTAGCTCACGCCGCTGGGCACTTGGTGAATGAGCGCGTTACTCGTCCAGCGGTTGCCATTGAAGTCCGCCGCCGTGGAAATCTTCACTGTCGCGCCGTGACGCTGATACAGATTCATCACGCGCGCGTGGTAAACGCCCGTGAGCCACTCGGTGAGAATCGCGTTCGAGTTGTGCGGCGGGAGGCTGAGATGCCCTTCGGTGATCGCGATGGGATGCTTCGAACCACGCTTCGCCAAAGTGTCTTCGAGCGCCACGAGTTTGTCTTCGATGCGCGGCTTGATGATCTCCATCAACTCCTCCCACGCGCGCTCGGGCTGGGCCTGATAAAGATTCCCGCGCAGCACCGTCTCCTTGCGCAACGGCGTCTGGCCCATCATGTGAACGGCCACGTAGTTGATGTATTCGCCCGCGCGGTCCACCAGATCGCCGGCCCAGCCGTTGTCGCCCCAGCCGATGAGTTTCAACGAGCGATCGCGGTCGCGCATGGCTTTGGCGAACTCAATCGTGGTGGCAATCGCCTCGTCTTTCTTGAAGACGGCGTTGCCGTAACTGGTCTCGTTGCCAAGTTGCCAGAATTTGAGATTGAACGGTTCGGCCGCGCCGTTGCGTTTGCGCTCCGCGTGATCGAGCTCATTCACATAACTCACCCAGTCGGCTGCTTCACGCGCGTCGCCGGTGCGATTGCCCTCGCGCGTGTTCGTGAAACGCTTCTCGCCGTCCCCGAGAAAATTCACGCAGTACATCGGCTCCGAATTCACGCGACGGCAAAAATCCACGAACTCGTGCGTGCCGGCGCGATGCGTTTCCCATCCGCCCCAGACGTAATTGCGATACGGCGGACGTTTGGCGACGGGGCCGACGCCCTCGCGCCACTTGTAGTAACGGCTGAGCAGCCCGCCGAAACGCATCATGCCCGGCGCGAGATCGCGCGTGGTGTCGATGAAGTCCTTGCGCCAATCGTCCCGCCCATAATCCCACGCCGCTTCGACCGACGAATCGGTGACGCCCAGCGGCTCCATGAACTGCATGTAGAGGTGCGGCGAAATGTCGAAGAGCGGCTTGGGATCGATGATGACGGCGCGGTCGGACTCGCGCGCGGCCTGCGCTTGCGCGCGACCGGCGTTGGCCATCAGGGTCGCGCCTGCGGTCAGGAGCGCCGCGTCTTTGAGGAAGGCTCTTCGGTTCATTTGGATTCCTTTCCAGCCGATCTCAATTCCTGCCTTGGTGAGCAGGTCTTTGGCATCGGGGTGATTCATGTACACGTCCACAGTGGCCGAAGGCAACACTGACGAACCCGACCGCGTCGCAAAACGGCAGCACGTTGAACACACCTGACCTGCAAAGCCAGTTGCCAAGCCACTTGTCTTGAGTGATCGTTCGCGGCTTCTCCGAATGGAAAATGAAGAAACTCGTTATACTTTCGCTCCTTCTGATCTTGGCGGCAGCCGCGTGGCTGGCGCGGCCTGTTTACCGCGCGCACAAGGAAAAGAAATTCGCCGCCCAGGCCAGCAGCGCCCTCGCGAAAAAAGAATTCCGCAACGCCTTGCTCAGCGCGCAGCAAGTGCTCGTGTTGAACTCGAACAATCTGGCCGCTTGCCGCGTGATGGCGGACCTGGCCGACCTTTCGCGCTCGCCACTGGCCATGGTGTGGCGGCGGCGCGTGGTGGAGATCGAGCCGACATTGACGAACCGCCTGATGCTCGCCTCGTGCGCGCTGCGTTTTGAGCAAGCGCCGTTTCCCATCACTTCCCAGATCGTGAAGGAGTTGGGCGAGTCGGCGCCGGACGATGTCACGTTCCATCTGGTCGCGGCACAACTGGCGTTGAAGCAGAATCGCCTGGCCGCTGGCGAAAAACATTTCGAGCAAGCCATCCGGCTGCAACCCACGAACGAGCTGCACCGGATCAATCTGGCGATCATGCGCCTGGAGTCTCGCAACACGAACGTCTCGGCGCAGGCGCACGCGGATCTGGAACGGCTGCAAGGCGGTGCTGCGTGGGGCGTGCAGGCGCAGCGAGCGTTGATGGTGCATCATCTCTCTCGCCGGCAATTCGCGGAGGCCGAGCATTTTTCTGCGGCGTTGGTGCGCCGGACGAACAGCGCGTTCAGTGACAAGCTCGAACACCTGACGGTGCTGCACGGCGGCAAGAGTCCGCAGCTTCAAAGTTTTGTCGCGATGTTGCAGCGCGACGTGGGCACGAATGTTTTTGCCGCGGCGGACCTGGCGACTCGTCTCACGGAACTAGGCTCGGGTCGCGAGGCGATTGCATGGGCCAAGTCGTTGCCCGCGTCGATGCAGGATGAACCAGCGTTGTCGTTCGCGGTGGCGAGCGCCTATTTTTCTCTGCGCCAGTGGCGCGAACTCGAGAGCGCGTTGCAGGCCCAGCAGTGGAAAGAGCGGGACTTTGTTCGCCAGGCATTGCTGGCTTGCGCGTTGCGCCAGCAGAAAGTCACCGATGTGGCAGATGTGCATTGGAACGAGGCGGTGCGGCTCGCGACCACCCGCCCCGAACTGCTCGGCTCACTGGCACAAATGGCATCGGCGTGGGGCTGGACCAACGAGGCTGAAACGGTTCTGTGGCGCGCGGCGAAAGATTTTCCCAAGGAGCGCTGGCCGATCGAGTCTTTGCAAGCGGGCTACGTGCGAATGAAGAACACGCGTGGCCTTTATGAGCTGACCACGTTTGCGCTCGAACGGCAGCCGACGAATTTTTTGGCGCAGAACAATTGGGCCACGCTGTCCTTTCTGCTGGGAACGAACCTCGCGAAAGCGCACCAACTCGCGCGCCAGGTTTACGATCGCAACACGAACAACTTTGGATTTGTCTCCACTTACGCTTACTCGCTGCACTTGCAGGGAAAAACGACCGAGGCGCTGAAGATCATTGAAACGCTCAGGCCGGCGCAGTTGGAGGACCCGTCCGTCGCGAGCTATTACGGCGTGATGCTGGCGGCGGCGGGGCAGGGAGAGAAGGCGCGCCGCTATTTGGCGAAGGCGGAGGCAGCGCCCATTTTGCCTGAGGAATTGGGAATCATCGCCGACGCGCGCAAAAAGCTGTGAATCGAAGTGGCGGCAGACATCCTGTCTGCCGGTGAGGGCTGGCTTTCAGCCTGGATCTCACTGCTTCGGACAATCCCAAAGGGATTTGCATCATTCAGCCCAGGGTTGGCGCGCCTGACACCCACCCTGGGTTCGCGGAACAGAATGATCTTCAACCCCAACGGGGTTGCGTCCCTTTGTTTCGGATGACACGCCGCGTGGCGCAACCCTGCCAGGGTTGTCCTCATTTAATGGCCAAACCCAGGTAGCTCGCGGACTCGCAACCCTGGGCTGAATGATGGAATCCCTTTGGGATTCACAGATTGGCTCGCTTGAGATGTGGGTAATGACAAGGCCTTCGGGCAACTTCAACTCCCCGCACGACCAGCCGTCATCAGACACGAAACCGTGGTTCACGTTGATGCGGCATAAATGCCGCGCTCCTTGGCTTGCCGCCACGGCGGTAATTTCCTCGCTCGTCTTGCTGAAAAAGCAAACATTGCATTATGGCCTTGCGGAACAGACGCGTGTTGATCATCGAAGACAACGCGATGGATTCGAGTCTCCTCGCGAAGATGCTGCGACAGGGCTACGGCGAATTCGAAGTGGTTCGCGCCGAAAGCATGGCGGACGCCGAAGGGCAGTTGGCCGGCGAACATTTCCACACCATCATATCCGATCTCACCCTGCCCGACAGCCAGGGTCTCGCGACTTTCACGCGTTTGCATGATGCCGCCGGGCACTCACCGATCATCGTGATCAGCGGCACCGATGATGAGGAACTCGCGCTCGCCGCGGTGCGCGAAGGCGCGCAGGATTATCTTGTGAAGGGCCGCTTCGATGCCGCGGGGCTGCGGCGCGCGATCAAGTACGCCATCGAGCGGCACCAGATCGAACAGGCGTTGCAGGACAGCGAGCAACACTACCGGCACTTGCTCGAATCGATTACGGACTACACCTACGCGGTGAAGTTGCGCGATGGCGTGGCGGTAGAAACGAAGCACAGCCCCACTTGCGTTTCGGTGACGGGCTACACGGCGGAGCAGTATCAGGAGGATCCGGAGTTATGGCTGCGCATGGTGCATCCGGACGATCAAGCCGCGGTGGTGGAACAAGCCAAACGCGTGAGCAGTGGCGAAACGCCCGTGGCGCTCGATCATCGGCTGCGGCACAAAAACGGCGACTTGCGCTGGGTGCGGAACACGGTCGTGCCGCGGCGCGACGAAGGCGGCAGTGCGATTGCCTATGACGGTTTGATCCGCGACATCACGGCGCGCAAGACCGCCGAGGAGAAGCTGGTCAAGTCAGAGGCCTTTTATCATTCGCTGGTGGAGTCGCTGCCGCAGCACATCATCCGCAAAGACTTGAACGAGCGTTTCACGTTTGCGAACCAGAAATTTTGCCAGTTGCTCGGGAAGCCGTTGGACCAGATCGTGGGCAAGACCGACTTTGATTTTTATCAACCCGACCTGGCGCGAAAATATCAGACCGATGATCGGCACGTGATGAAGTCGGGGCGGACTTTCGAGGCGGTGGAAGTCAACCAGGCGCCCGGCGGCGAGCAGCGGTACGTGAACGTCATCAAGTCGCCCATCCACGATCTCGAGGGGCACGTCATTGGCATTCAGGGAATTTTTTGGGACATCACGGAGCGGATGCGCGCGGACGAGGACTTACGCCGGACGCACGCGGAGTTGCGCAAGTCCCACGCTGAAGTGAAAGCCGCGCAACTCCAGCTTATCCAGGCGGCGAAGATGGAATCCATCGGCACGCTCGCTGCGGGCGTGGCGCACGAGGTGAAGAATCCGCTGGCCACGCTGGCGATGGGTTTGAGTTACCTGGAGAAATCGGTGAACAGCACGGATGAGAACGTGCGGATGGTGCTTTCCGAAATGCGCGCCGCGATCGGACGGGCGGACAAGATTACTCGCGAGCTGCTGGATTTCTCCGCGGCGCGCCAGCTCGACGTGCAATCGGAAGATTTGAACCGCCTGCTGGAGCAGACGCTCGTGTTGATTCGGCACCAGTTGAACAAACAGCAGATTGAATTGATCACCGACTTCGCGCCCGCGCTGCCTCATGTCTCGATCGAGAAGAATCAAATCCAGCAGGTGTTGGTGAATCTGTTGATGAACTCGATTCACGCGATGAGCAGCGGCGGGAAGCTAACGGTGCGGACCTCGAAGAAGCGGCTGACGCGCAGCCTGCACGAGGAAGGCTCCCGTTCCAGCACGCAATTTTTCCTGGGCGACAGTGTGGTCACGGTGGAAATCGAAGACACGGGGCCAGGAATTCCGCAGGAGAACCTTGCGAAGATCTTCGATCCCTTTTTCACGACCAAGCCGACGGGCGTGGGCACGGGACTCGGCCTGCCGGTGAGCAAGAAAATCGTCGAGTTGCACGGCGGCGCCATAGAGATTATCAATCGGGTCGAGGGAGGGGTGCGCGTGACGGTGATGCTCAGGGCGGATAAGACGTTATGAAAAAGAAAGTCCTGCTGGTGGATGACGAGAAGAGTTTCAGCAATCTTCTCAAGCTCAATCTTGAACAGACCCAGCGTTACGAGGTGTGCGGGGTGAATTGCAGCGAGGACGCACAGGCCGCCGCGCGGGAGTTCAAGCCGGACATCATGTTGCTCGACATCATCATGCCGCGCATGCCCGGCGGCAATGTCGTGGCGCAATTCGAGGCCGACCCGGCCTTAAAGGACGTGCCAATCGTTTTTCTCACCGCCGCCGTGCAACGCAGCCGCGTCGAGGATATGGACGGAATTATTTCTGGCCGCCCATGCCTCGCGAAGCCCGCGTCCGTGGAAGAAATCGTGGCGATGATTGAGAAGCAGACGTCAGGGCAGGCGCAGAATGGTTGAGAGTTAAAACCAATCTCCGGACAGGGCCAAAAAGTAACTGACGACTAAAAGAACATGACTCATCACCCTGCGGGACCATCTCCAGACCTCTTCGGCTTTTCCCGGCCTCGTTGCGCCGAAATAGACAGAAGCGCCTTCTGGCAAATGAAGGTTAGCCAGTAGTTAGCCTGCATGAGCGCGTCACCCCATACGATTGTTGGTTTCGTTGCGGACTTCCCGGTCAGAAAGGATGGCGTCGAGCCTGCAGGTAAGGAGTTGGCTCAGTTCGTTCACACTCATTTGACCAAAATTGGATTGCGGACTTCTTCGCCCGAGGACTGGGAGAGCTGGGCTTGGGACATGGTTACACGCGACGGCGACTTGGAGGTTCTGACTATTGTGGCTTTGGTTGACGATATGGATGCGACTCCGCCGCGGCAGTGGTTAGTGACCAACGATTGTGCTGTCCCTTTACTCAAGAAGTTTTTCGGCAGAGCGGAGTTTGAGACGAGGCGAGATTCGCTACTGCGGAGGCTTTGCGAGGGGTTGCATGCCTGCTCTGAGCAGTGATTCGCGTTTCTCGCACATCACTTGGTATGACGCACGCACGTTTGACAAACCGGGAGATGTTCCGAGTCAGAAACCATGAAACCCGATGCAGGCTAACAAGACGCTGCAGCAAACCCGGCCATCGCGCTCCGGTTGCAATCCACGCGTCCCGCGGACCGTTGCTGGGTTGGGTCGTTAGGCATCATCGCGTCACTTCGTGAAATACAAATGCCCAAACTGTGAGACCGAGATCTACAACCGTGCCCAGAAACTTTGTCGGGCTTGTGGCTTTATGCTTCCCGCAGAGCTTTTGCTTTCCGAGGCAGAGATTCGCCGGTTTGAGGAGAGCGAGGAGGCGCAGCGAAAGGCAAACTGCACAGCTGAGGTAGCCACGCCAGATGTTCCACCTATTCCACCGGGAGGATCTTAGATTTTATGATTCTGATTCCTAACCATGTGCTGCAGCGAACGGCTTGGTCACGTCATGGTTGGCAATCCAACACTCCCGGCTCGCCGTCGCCGATCTTGGATCATTGAACGCATTCAAATGGACTTAGCCGAAAATTTCACCGCTATTCTGCAACGCATCCACGACGCTTGTGCGCGTGCGAAGCGAGATCCGGATTCTGTGATGTTGCTGGCCGTCAGCAAAGGCATGCCGCCGGAATCAGTCAGCGCGGCGGTCGATCTCGGGCAGATATTTTTCGGCGAAAACAAAGTGCAGGAGGCGAAGGCGAAAAT
>DATHKK010000031.1:0-3615 GCA_035489355.1 Candidatus Limnocylindria bacterium | reverse complement strand
ACGACGCGACGACGCCGTTCAATCCCCCTTATGGCAAGGAGCAGATTCTCTCCATCGGTGAAGGCGGCTCACTCACGGTGAAATTTCATCGGCCGATTCACAACGCGGCGCACAAGCCCTTCGGCCGCGACTTCATCATCTTCGGCAACAGCGGTTTCATCGTCACCAATGATTTCGATCCCATGACGTTCGATTGGATCGGCACTCCGGCCACCGATGGTTCGTTGTTCGGCGACAATCCCGGCGTCACGCGCGTGTCGGTGAGCCGTGATGGAATTCATTACTTCGTGCTTGATACCAATCAGGCGCCGGTGGTGGACAAACTCTTTCCGACGGATGGGGAAGGGGACTTCCGCACGCCCGTGGACCCGGCTAGCTCGCCAGATCAATTGCAGGGCGCGACGCTAGACAACCTGCGCGCTCTTTACGCCGGGTCGGCCGGAGGCGCGAGCTACGATCTCTCGTGGGCGCGCAATCATCGCGGACGGAAAGTTCAGTTAATCCGATTCGTACGCATCGAGGTGCTCAGCGGAAAAGCTGAAATTGATGGGTTCACCGCGACCATCCACAAACGCCAACGCCGTTGATGAACATGCGTAACCATTGGCGCATTATTGCGGGCGTCTTGCTGGTCACCGCGTGCTGCGCGCGCGCGGCGACCCTCGCGGAATTGTTCGCGACCGCCCCAATCGCTCGTGGCTGGAAAGTTTTCGGCGACACGAACTTGTTCCGTTGGAATGCCACGAACGAAAACCTCGAAGTCACCTGGGACTCGTCGCGCAGCAATAGTTTCTTTCATTTGCCGCTCGGGACCATTGTTTCAAAGAGCGACGATTTCTCTCTCGCGTTTGATTTGCGCCTCAGCGACATCGCCATCGGCACCAGCAGCAACAAACCGGACACCTTTGAGATCGCCATTGGACTCATCAATTCGATCAATGCGACGAACCCCAATTCTTTTCGCGGCATGGGCGTGAGTGCGGCGTATGGCGTCAGGAACGCCATCGAGTTCGACTATTTTCCGGCCGCGGGAATCATCGATGCGACGTTTGCACCCACGGTCATTTCCAGCAACAACGCGATCGCGTTCAGCGACAATCGTCTGGAAATGAGCATGAACGCTCTGTTCCGCATTTCCATGACCTACTCGGCTAGCAACCAGACGCTTAAGACATCGGTCACGCGTAATGGCGTGCCATTCGGTTCTCCGCCCGGCAACACGCTGAAGGACCTGGCGCTGGCGAACCACAAGGATTTCCGTGTGGACCAACTGGCCATCATTAATTACAGCGACGCGCTTCAGTTCGGCTCGACGCAGTACTGGGGATCGATTCTCGCGCACGGCGTGGTGGATAACGTAGTCGTGAATGTGCCGGACGGGCCGCTGAGCGATCTGGTGGGGACGAAAACAAATTCAACCTGGCGCGCGACGTTTGCGACGAAGACGAACTGGTTCTACTCGCTGGAACGCACCGAGGATTTCGTGGCATGGAGTCCGGCGTCGCCGACCAACAGCGGCACGGGGGGGATGCTTCTCCTGGAAGATACAAATGCGTCCGCCGACCAATGGTTCTACCGCGTGAAGGTCTCGAAGCCATGAAGCCTGCGCTGACTCGAAGTGATTTAACGTGCCCCCGGCATCTTACCGGGTTCCCCGTTCCCCAGCAGAGGGCCGACCCGGCAAGGCGCCGGGGGCACGTTTCCGCTTTCACTCTCATCGAGTTACTCGTGGTCATTGCCGTCATCGGAATTCTCGCGGCGTTGCTGCTGCCGGCGTTGAGTAACAGCAAGGAGGCGGCAAAGCGGATTCAGTGCGCCAGCAACCTCCGCCAGCTTGGACTCGCCGCGCTGATGTACTTCGACGATCACGAGGGACAGACATTTCCTTTCAAACTTTTTGAGACGAACAACGGCGCTGTCTATTGGTTCGGCTGGCTTGAGCACGGCACGGAAGGCGCGCGCGCGTTCGATGCGAAGTTCGGGCCGCTTTACGAATACGTGCAAGGAGTCGGCGTGGAGATTTGTCCGTCGCTCAATTACACGAGCGGACATTTCAAATTGAAGGCGACGGGCGCGGCTTACGGTTATGGCTACAATCGGCATCTCGCTTCCACGAATGGTTTCCCGCCCGTGAACGTGCAGCAGGTTCGTGACACCTCGGGCATCGCGCTATTCGCCGACGCCGCGCAGATCAATGACTTTCAGCCCCCGGCTTCGCCAGATAATCCGCTGCTGGAGGAGTGGTATTACGTGGATGCTGCAGACGCTTCCTCGAGTTATCCGAACGCGCACTTCCGTCATCGCGCGCGCGCCAATGTCGTGTTCGTCGATGGACACGTGGCACTGGAGGCACCGGTCAATGGATCGCTGGATGAACGATTGCCCGTGGAAAAAGTGGGCCGGCTTCGGACGGAAATGCTGGAGCTGACCGGACGGTAGCATTCCGTCGCGCAGCCCGAGGCGCGCTCATGACCACACTTTTTAGTGTTGAGCGTTTGCGCTTTCGTGTTTGCTTTCCCGCCATGCGAATTTTGTCGGGGATTCAACCTTCCGGCGCGCTGCACCTCGGAAATTATTTCGGGATGATGCGGCCGGCCATCGAGCTGCAAGAGCAGGGCGAAGCTCTTTACTTCATCGCGAATTACCATTCGATGACGTCGCTCTTCAACGCGGAGGAGCGGCGCAAGAATTCCCTTGATGTCGCGCTGGATTTTCTTGCGTGCGGCCTGGATCCGAAGCGGTCGGTGTTTTTCCGCCAGTCGGACTTGCCCGAGCACACGGAACTGGCGTGGATTTTGACGACGCTTACTCCCATGGGCCTGCTGGAGAAATGTCACAGCTACAAAGACAAGATCGCCAAGGGCATTTCGCCGAACCACGGCCTGTTCGCTTATCCGGTGCTGATGGCTGCGGACATTTTGATTTACGATTCGAACGTGGTGCCGGTCGGGCGCGATCAGAAACAGCACGTGGAAGTCACGCGCGACATCGCCATCAAGTTCAACGAAACCTACGGGCCAACTTTTGTGCTGCCCGAGCCGCGTATTCGCGACGACGTGGCCGTGGTGCCTGGCACCGACGGCCAAAAGATGAGCAAGAGCTACGGCAATACGATCGAAATTTTCGGTGACGAGAAGGCAGCGCGAAAGAAAATCATGAGCATCGTCACGGACACGCGCGCGCCTGCCGAACCGAAACCCGATGCGGAGAAGAACGTCGTGTTGCAATTGCTGAAGCTCGTAGCGTCGGCGGAAGTTTCACAGGATTTCGAGAATCGTTTGCGCGCGGGCGGACTCGGCTACGGCGATTTGAAGAAGGCGCTCTTCGAGCATTACTGGAATTACTTTGCGGCAGCGCGGGCGCGGCGTGCTGAGTTGGCCGCTCATCTCGATTATGTGGACCAAGTGTTGCGCGAGGGCGCAACGCGGGCGCGCACTCTGGCGCGAACGGTCCTGAATCGCGCGCGCAAGGCCAGCGGCCTGGATTGATTCTCTGTCCATTCACGAAACTGCGATTACGAAGGAGAACACTCGCGCTCCAGCAGGGCTTCGAATTCTTTTTGCAACTGCTTTGTCAGCGTGGAATGACGCAACGGAACATCATCGAGCGATTCCG
>DATHKK010000030.1:0-4658 GCA_035489355.1 Candidatus Limnocylindria bacterium | reverse complement strand
GTCACCGGCGTTGCCTACCAGGGCAACACCGACGCGCCCGACGTCGAGATTGCGGAAGGTTCTTTCCTCTCCGTGCAAATGCCTGGCGCGAATGTCAGTGGTGCAGGCACGCGCGGATTGATGGCCGACAGCCGCACCGGTGCGGACTTTTTCGCGCACATGATTCAGTTCCGCGATCATCTGCTCGCGGGCGACACGGTGAGCATTGCCGCGACGGATCGCGCGGCGTTGGGCAAGGACGAAGACAATTTACTTTTGCAGATCGGCACGAGCGGCGCGATGCAGTCGCGGCTCGAAGCGGCCCAGTCCATTGCCACCAGCCGCGGCGATTCGGTGAACGGCCTTGTGTCCAAAGAGGCTAATGCCGATCTCGCGCAAACGTTGCTGGAACTGAATCAAACGCAGACCGCGTATCAGGCCGCGCTCCAGAGCGGTGCGAGCATGATGCAGTTGTCGCTGATGACTTATCTGTGACCGCGCGCCTGTCCAAGCGTTGTTGCTAGACACATCGCTCAGCGCGCGGGGGCATCGAAACACGCGGTGGAATGGTTTCTCTGTGCCCGCGGCGCCGCGGAGCGACGCGCTCACCAAACGCGTTCCGTTCCAAAGCTCTGAGGAATTTCCCCCTACGCTGTAGGGCGTCCATGTTCCCGCGCGCGTTCGGAATTTTTTGCCTATTCAAGTCGCTTCATGCCGGGAATTTCTGAAATGACCCGGCGATAACTTCCTCTTTTGGCGCTCAACCTAGCGGCTTTCGGCAGAAAATGGTCTGGCATCGCCGTTGCTAAACGGACTCGATGAAAGTTGCCGACACATTTGAAGTGATGGAAAACACGGGCGCGCTGCGAATTCAGGTTCCGGCGGGCCTGCTCGGTCTCGAGCACATCAAGGAATACGAACTCGTCGCCAATCCGGCGGAAGAGCCGTTCGTGTGGCTGCAAAGCGCCGGCACGCCGGATGTCGCGTTCCTGCTCGTCTCTCCCTTCGTGGTGATGAGCGATTATCAGCCCGACATTTGCGACAGCGATGCGGAAGCGATTGAGCTGCGCGACTCCGAGAACGCACTCGTCCTAAACATCGTCACGCTGCACGGCGAGTCCGCGGCGACCGTAAATCTCAAGGGACCCATCGTCATTAACCGCCACACGAAAGTGGCCAAGCAGATCGTGCTGCAAAACGCGGCGGACTATTCCGTGCGTCATCAGATTGCTGCCGGTTAACCCATATCCATGCTCATTCTCTCCCGCAAATTAAACGAAAGCATCATCATCGATGGGCGCATCATCGTGAAGATCGTGCGCGTCGAGGGCGACATCGTGAAAATCGGCATCGAGGCGCCGAAGGAAGTGCCGGTGCACCGCCAGGAAGTTTATACCGAAATTCAGAAGAGCAACCAGGAAGCACTCGCGTCGAACCGTGCCGCCCTGCCCCAGCTCGCCCGCGCGTTGCGGGCCGAAGCGGGCACAACAACCCTTTCCACCGACAGTTCATTAACCACAACAAAATAAACCTATGGTCATCAACACAAACACCACGGCGCAAAAGAGTGCGCATAACCTCATGGCTAGCCAGGCGCAACTGAGCAAGTCGCTCGCGCGTTTGAGCTCCGGCTCTAAAATCGTAAATCCCTCGGACGACGCCGCTGGTGTGGCCGTGGGTATGCGCCTCGACGCGCAAGTCAAGCGGCTCGATGCCGCCCTGAACAACGTCGGCAATGCCGTTTCCTTCACGCAAACGCAGGACGGTTACCTGAAGAAAGTCGGCAAGGCGCTCGATCGTATGAGCGAGCTGTCGCTGTTGGCGCAAGATGTGACCAAGAGTGACGCGGACCGTTCGTTGTACAACAACGAATTCACCCAGCTCTCCGCCTACATCTCAGAAGCATCGAGCAAGGACTTCAATGGTGTGTCACTCTTCTCATCCGCAGCACTGAACGTGACCAGCGATTCCGAAGGTGACACCTTGAGCATGACGGGCGTGAACCTCGCGAATGCGGCCTACACCACGGCCCTGGCAGGAAATATTTCCACCAATGCCGGCGCTGTCACCGCGCTCACCAATGTGAAAGCGGCCATCGTGCAGCTCTCGTCGGATCGCGCTTCTGTGGGCGCCTACCAATCGCGGCTGAACTACACTTCGGAGCAGTTGACGATCAGCAAGGAAAACCTCACGGCCGCCAGCTCCCGCATTCAGGACGTCGATGTCGCCGAGGAAGCGACCAACTTCGCGAAGCAGAACATTCTCGTGCAATCTGGCACGGCGATGCTCGCGCAGGCGAACCAGCTTCCGCAAAGCGTGTTGCGTCTCTTGCAGTAACACAAATCTCGGTGGCGCTCCTTCGCGGGTGCGAAAGGAGCGCCGCTGATTTTTAAACGCCGGCGGGGCGGCGATTGGACCCCCGGCCGCGGCGCCAGCACGAAAGCTGCACGCTGTGGACGCTCGAATTCTCGAACACGTCATGACGACACCAAACTCCGCAGGTTCCATCGCGCTGCCGACAGCGAATAACTCTGTCGTCGTCCCTCCGCGCTCGCTGAATCTCCAGGCCATCGACATCTGCAACAGTCGCTGCGTCATGTGCCACATCTGGAAAGATGGCCGGCGCGAACAGATGAGTCTCGGCGAACTCCGAAAATATCTCGTGCATCCCTTCTTCAGCGAAGTCGCGCACGTGGGAATTACGGGCGGTGAACCAACGCTGCGGAAAGATCTGGCCGAACTCTACAAGCTGCTGCCCCAATGCCTGCCGAAGCTCGCGGGCGCGTCCTTCATCACGCACGGCATGCAGACTAAGCGCGCCGTGGATTTTTACTCCGAAGTTAACGACCATTACCGAAAACTGAATCTCGCCTTCGATGGCATGGTGTCCCTCGATGGCGTCGGCGAAGTTCATGACGCGGTGCGTGGCCGCAAAGGAGCTTTCGATTCCGCGACGCAAACTTTACTCGCGCTGAAGGAACGCGGCGTTCCCGTCATCGCCGCCTGCACCATCGTTCGGACCAATGTTTACGGCCTCCACGACCTGCTCGATTGGGGCAAGGCCCACAACGTCTATGTCCGCTTCCGCGTCGCCGAATTCATCCGCCGCCTCTACAACGATTCGTGCTCGCCGGAGATTCGCGCGTTTGATCAGCGCGAGCTTCGCCACCTGGTTTCCTTCTTTCATTTGCTGCTGACGGAATACGAAACCAACGAAACGATTCAGAAGACTTACCGCTCGATCTTGTCGCTCCTCACCGGCGGCGATCGGCTCATCGGTTGTCCGTACCAAAAAGGCGTGGCCGTGAATGTGGATAGCATCGGCTCACTCGCGTGCTGTGCACCGAAAGGCCGCGCGTTCGCGACGCCCTCCGATCCCGCGGAAGTTCATTCTACTCTTCATGCTCAGCGCGAGGAAGTGGCGCGAGATCATTGCGCGAGCTGCATTCACGATTACCACGACGATTGGAACGATGCCGCCTTGCAGGAAGTGACACAGGCGCGCGACCGCAACCGCGAACTCTATGAGGTGTCCGACGAAACGCTGACGACGCCCGAAGTGAAAGCGCAGCCGCTGGAACTCGGCAGCATGAAGCAACTTCTCCTCGCGGGCTGGTACGGAACTGAGACCGCCGGCGACATTGCCATACTGCAAGGCATCATCACCGAACACCTCGCGGTGAATCCGCAACTTCACTTTCAAGTGCTGAGCCTCTTTCCGTACTACACGCGCACCACCATCGCCGCGTGGCCCGAGGAACTGCGCGCGCGCCTTCGCATCATCGACTACGCGAGCGAAGCCGCGTGGCAAGCGACGCTTGACTGCGATGCGCTCGTCATGGCCGGCGGCCCGCTCATGGACATCCATGAAACGGGAAAGATTCTCTGCCTCTTCAAGCGCTTCGCCGATCTTGGCAAGCCGCGCGTCATAGAAGGCTGCGGCGTCGGGCCGCTGAATCACGCCGAGTATCGCTGGAACGTCTGCCGCATCGCGCGTCTCGCCACGCAAATTTCCGTCCGCGACCGCGCTTCCCGTGAAGCGTTGCGGTCGTTCGGCATCCGCAAAGAAATTTCAGTGCGTCTCGATCCCGCAACCACGTTCATTCGTGCGCAAGGGATCAGGCATCACGTTCATTTATCTCTGGGTAGCACAGGCCGCTGGCCTGTGCCGAGCGGCGACCCGCCTCTCGGAATGGAAAGAACGCACTGGGTTCTGCACGCGTCCAATTCGAAGGCTGGCGCTTCTCCCGTTCCATCTGGCCAGTGGCCAGACGGCACAGGCGGGTCGCCTGTGTCACCCATTTCCGAATCGAAAGTTATCCGCTGTTTTCTTCGCGAGCTCACGTGCGAGTATCCGCAGTCGCTCAGTTCCCAGCAGGCGACGGAGAATTTGAAAACACTGCTGCGCCGGTTGCTCGACTGGTATCCCGAGCACAGCATTGAGCTTTGGGCCATGCACCACTTTCCGGTCGGGTTCGACGATCGCCTGTTCGCCCGCCAACTTGTGAAACAAATCGCAAGTCCGCAACTGACGTGTGATTGGGAACCGCGTTCACCGCGAGAAATCCTGGAAGCGATGGCGGCCGCGGACTTCAACGTCTGCATGAGATTTCACTCCTGCGTTTTCGCCGCGGAAATCGGTGCCCCCTTCCTCGCCATCGACTACACCGCCGGTGGCA
>DATHKK010000029.1:0-6109 GCA_035489355.1 Candidatus Limnocylindria bacterium | reverse complement strand
AGTGCGGCGGCGGCGCGCGTGTATCAATCGCAGCGCGGGAATCCCAACGCAGGCTGGTTTCTCTCCGTTGTTTTTCCGCACAACCAGATGCAAATCCTGCCCTACAACCGGGTGCTGAAAGATTTCCACGGCATGACGCCGGCACAGTTGCTGGAGAAGCTCGATGGCGTGTTCGTGATTCAGAAGAACAGTGGCCAGGCGAAACCGGCGCGCAAACATCATCTCGGGCTTTATCTCAAAGGCGAGTGGCACACGCTGACTTTCCGGGAGCATTTCGCCCGGACGAGCGATCCCATCGAGAAGCTCGACGTGACGCTGTTGCAAAAATATGTGCTCGCGCCGCTCTTCGGCATCGACGATCCGCGCACAAGCAAGCGCATCAATTTTGTCGGCGGCATTCGTGGCACGGCCGAGTTGGAGAAGCTGGTGAACAGCGACGAATACGTGTGCGCGTTCAGCATGTATCCGACGAGCATCGAGGACCTGATGTCAATTGCCGATGCCGGAGGCATCATGCCGCCGAAGAGCACATGGTTCGAGCCGAAGCTTCGCGACGCGATGTTTTGCCACATGCTTTGAGCAGACGCGCGTCGATGGCGGTTCAATCCTCGTTCGCATCCGCGAAGCGGAAATGATATTTGGCAACTGCACTATTCCACGGCAGGCCTTTCCCAAAGGAAAAAGCAGGAAGTGAGTTGCCCCACTTCCTGCCGCTTCCCCTTCTGATCTCGAACCCGGTTGTGCGCGAAACGACTCGGGCTCGGATTGGCTCCGGAGAGCTTTCACTCCCGGCAAATTCAAACGTCCTCAGCGCGCCAGGCGCGACACTTCGATTTTGGGTGCTGCTCCCTGCGTGCGCTGAAATGAACTCATCAGGCTGCCGATCGCCGACTGCGCGTTCTTGAATTTGTCCGCGTTGCAGGTGAGGACAAAACTCACGTGGCCGCGCGCGAGCGGGACGGCCGCGGCGTGGGCGCGCATGGCACGGCCCTGCAGCACGAAGCTCAGTTCGACGCCCTTGCCAGCGGCGGCCCCGGCGTACGCGGGAAATTCAGCCACGATCTCAGCCCCAGCCAAATCCGGCCCGAGGTTTCCCCGTAATGAATCCGCCGTGGCCAGGACTCCCGATGCGGGAGTTTCGGAGAAACTGATCACGATCGTTCCCGCTCCTTCCCGCGAGTAGAAACGCAGCACCGAAAGGGAAGGATCCGTTTCCATCCGCCACGACGCCGGGGGAACCAGCGTAAAGCGCTCATCCTTGTAAGTGAGGTCCAAGCAAGTGAACGGTTTTGCGGACTCGCCTTCTTGAACCATTCTGGTGCGAACAGCGAGATCGCTGGCGTGGCTGGCAACCAGCGAAGCCAGCAGGAGCGCGCAGAGTGAGGGGATTGTGGGGAGCATATTGGGAATCAGGGACCGACCACGACCATGTTGGTGGAATTGGGCTGAATCATCGCCCAGGCGCCGCGGACGAGCGTGCGCACCATGGGGGTGCCCGGCGGCAGCTTCGTGGGGTCGCGGAAGTTTGTGTCGAAGGCCCATCGGCGCGTGGGCGCGTTGTAGTGACCCACCGTCGCTCCCGTTCTGCCCCAAGGCGCTTTGGCCAAGCGGCTTTCGTACATCACGACCATGGAGCCGTTGTAGGTAAAGGTGACGCCGGACCAATCTTCCAGGAAGCGCGGGAAGTTTTCGACGCCGCCGCTGTAATTGCCGGGCACGGTTTGCACGATACCGGCAAGGAACGCTGCGTTTACGGTCGTATTCACTGGATCGCGGTCCACTAAGGGATCGTTTGAATCTGCATCGATCCAATCAGCAGAAAGGACAGTGATGGCGTCTCCAACAACGGCCGCCGGGCGCGTGTAGCGTGTGTCGGTCGTACCGACGCCACCCGAATTTGGATTCGCCGTTGGGTTCACCGAGTTCGTGCTCGTGTTGTAATTGCCCAGGATGTAGATCGGATCTGGCGATGCGATGGTGAGACCTTTGGTTGGCAGCACTTGGCCATTCACCAACCGAATTCCTGGCTCGGAACTGCCGTTGGTTGAACCCCATCGGAGGTCCGCGACGTACACAATCTGTACCTCTCCGTTGGTCAACTTGGTGGGCTGTTTGAGAATGTTTTGGTTGCCATTGCTACCGTAGGCTGCCTCACTCCATTTCCGGAGTTTGGCGATGTCGATTTCTACCACCTTGACGGTCTTGCTGCTTTCGCGCCTGTTTACGAACGTATTCTTGAGGTTCAGGAAATTCGTCCACTGATTGGTTGGAACCAGGGTGTTGAAGCTGTCGTTGATTCCGCTGGTCACGATGTTGGTGTTGTCCATTATCTTGATGACCAAATCGGCTTTGTTGTAGAAGCGCTGTTTGCCCATATCCGACGAAGCGTCTTCACTGCTGGGAGGTATCTCCACCACCTGCCGGACAACGTCTGGCGTATTATTCGTGCCAATGGGCAGGTTCAGGCTGGGTCGAAAGCCTTCACTTTTAACTCCGGGAGCAAAATTGAATGGGCCGGGGCGCGGCCCGTCCGGATCGCCCGGCTTGTTCGTAGGATTGATCGAATTCGCTGAGGTGACGTCACCGTAAAAGGTGAGAGTCGCACCGGGATCGAGATAAATTTTCTGGTTGGAATGCGTCGGTCCCGTGATCCCCATGTCCGCGCCCGGGTTAATTTCCAGGTCGAGGTTGTAGAAGATGGCAAACTGAAACAGCGGAATGGTGGCCACATCGAATTGCTGAGCGACCGCGCCCGTGATGTTGAAGCGGCTGGTCGTTTCGCGTGCGTTCGAGATGACGCGGAAGGTGCTCGCGTAGCCGTAGAGGCCCTCGTATTGGGAATTCAGAACCTTGAACGCGGAAGGCGGAAGCCATTCAACGTAGGTCTTGCCCGAATTCCCCTGGCCGTCGTTGAACGCATAGTTGGCGAAGGCGGGAGTTACACTCGCTGTGGGACAAAGCGCCCGGTAATCAGCGAGGTTCTCCTTTACCTCCGTCTCACCGCCCCATTGATAATCGGATTCAATCTGCGCGACCACTTGTTCCGTCGCTGCTTCCGCCACCGCAATCGTCCGGTAGTATTCGTTGTTGCGAAACGCGAGTGTCGTATTCGTTTGTGTCCAATCGAGCGTGGACATCAACACCATCAAAATGGCGCCAGACAGGAACAGTGTCATGATCAGGGTCGAGCCGCGGTTCCGGAAGTGGGGACAAAGTTGGAGTTTCATGCGGATTAGTTGCCGTACGCCCGCCGGGTGGCTTTCATGCGGAGCTGGTAGAAGTCGTAGTAGTTGCCCGGGCCGACCGGGGTGATGGGATATTGGATTTGGTTGAACTGCAGGGTCATCGCGATGACACGATTATTGACGTGCTCGTTCATGGCGTTGCCAAAACAGTCTTCCACCCGGAACACGCACTCATTGTTCTTGTTGCTGACGTAGCTGCACACCACGAAAGTTGCCGTCGAGTTGTTGGTCGTCCGCTTTAACTGGTTGTCCGTCGAGTCCCAAAAATATTTGATGAACTTGTTGGTGTTTCCGGCAATCGGGAAGATGCGCAGCGAGTTGCCGATTTGGGGGGAGAAATTGCTCGCCTGCACAAACGTCGTCAAAGTGCCCACGCCCACGTCGAGGTCGCGTGCTTCACGAATTTCATCGGTCAGGAGAGAGATGGCGCGGCGCGCGTCATCGCTGGCGCCGAGCTTCGGCTTAGTGAACTGCAGCATTCTCGTGGCGTAAAGGGAGACGGCGACGATTCCTCCGACCAGAATCACCGTCGTCATCATCGAAATGAGAAGCTCCATCAAGGTGAAACCGTGCCCGGCCCGGGAAACGCCGCTTTTGGTTTGAGGTTTCATTGATCGGGTGCGCGGTACGTGATGACGGTGTTGGTGAAGACGCCACGGTTCATAAAGGCCCAAGTGCACTCCACCTTGATTTCCTTGAGCGGAGGCGCCGTGGAGATGGTGGTAACCGTCGTGCGATTGGTGGCCCAAACGATGTTGTTGGTGCCGTTGATCGGAATGTCCAAAACGTTGGTCGTCCACGCGGCCATGTTCGTGAGATCATCCTTGGGTGGCACTTTGTAGAGGTCCCATTGCGCCGCCCGCGCCTGTTCGATGGGCTGCATGGCCAGGGAATTTGCGGCCAGGGAATACGCGGACCATTCCGCCTGCCGGTGGGCTTGCATGTAACCGCCGACGACGCCCGTGACCATGATCCCGAGGATGAGCATGGACATCAGTATCTCGATCAAAGTGAAAGCTTTTGCTTTTCCTTTTTCAGAACTGTTTTTGATTAGGGCCAACACGCGAATGCTCTTAGCAGCCGCTCTGCCAGAAGGGCGATTTCGCGCATGGAAAAAATCTCGCCTTGTGAAGCGCTGGCGAAAAATGCGTTTCGCCGCCGTGTAGGAATTTGGTTAGCGACCGTGTAGGAAACGCATTTTTTACAGGCGTTTTTCGAGTGCGTTTCGGCTCGCGGCCAAGACTTCACGGTGAAGAGAATTGCCGTGCGCATCCATCGTCACGACGGCGGGAAAGTTCTCGACCTCCATTTCCCAGATGGCTTCCGGTGCCCCGAATTGCTCCATGAAATAGACACCGCGCACGGCCTTGATACACTCCGCCAGCACCTGCGCCGCCCCGCCAATGGCGTGCAAATAGACGCATCCAAATTCTCGACACGCCTCCAGCGTTTTGTCTCCCATGCCGCCCTTGCCGATGACCGCGCGCAGGCCAAAGCGCTGGATGATGTCCGCTTGATACGGCTCCTCTCGAATCGAAGTCGTGGGTCCGGCCGCCGTCACCTTCCATTGGCCGCGCTCGTCCTTCATCACCACTGGGCCGCAGTGGTAAAGAATGCCGTCGCGAAACTTCACCTCGGGCGGAAGCTCCCCTCCTTCGTGCAGGAACTTGTGAACGGCGTCGCGTCCCGTGAACACAGTCCCAGTGATGCCGACTTCATCGCGGACTTTGAGCGAACGAATCTTTTCCTCGGTGAAGGGCGCGGCGAGCAAGATCATTTCAGTAAAGCCAACTGGCGATTTGATGCTGGGCATCCAGATTCACACCTTGCCGCCGATAGGCCCAGCACATGTAACTGACACTGACGAAAAACGAGGCGGGCAGCCGGTTCGCCGCGCAAATCTTCACGCCCAGCAAGGTGGTCTTGCCACCGAAGCCCATCGGTCCGATGCCGAGTTCGTTGGCGGTCTCCAAAACGTTCTGCTCCAAATCGTCGAGTTCCTGGACCGCATTGCGATCCGGCAGCGTGCGCAGGAATTGTTTCTTGGAAAATTCGTAGCCCGTCGAGCGATCGCCGCCGATGCAAACGCCGAGGATGCCCGGACCGCAGCCCTTGCCCTGCGCTTGCAGCACCGCATCGAGAATCACTTTGCGGCAACCATCGATGTCGCGGTTCGCGTGCAACGTCTCGTTCGGCAACGAATACTGCGCGCCGACGTTCTCACAGCCGCCGCCTTTCAACACGAGCCGCACCTTCACCTCCGGCGAGCGATGTTGATGAAAGTGAACCACCGGCGAGCCTGGGCCGACGTTGGTGCCGTCATTTTTCCCGGTGAGCGAATCCACCGAGTTCTGTCGGAGAAACCCTTTCTTCGTCGCGAGCGTCACCGCTTCACGCGCGATCTCCTCGAAGCTGATCTGGTCGAATCCCACGGGAGCATCGACGTAAAACAAAATGCTCCCAGTGTCCTGGCAAATGGGCTGCGACTTCTGTTTCGCCAGCTCGATGTTGCGCTCGATGATCTTCAGCGCCGACTCCGCGATGGTGCCCTTCTTCTCTTCTTCGAGCGAACGCACGATGGCTTGCTGCACATCGGCCGGGATTTCGGCGGACGTGCGGCGAATCAGTTCCACGAGTGACTCCTGCAAAGCAGACATCGGGCGCAAAAGCTATTGGAGTGAGTTGACGCGTGTCAACGGGCGGCAGAAGAGGAGGGAGTTCAATCGCGAGGTGACAGGCGAGTCCCACTCCTACTCATAATTTTTCTCTTAATCTCAATCAGGAGGCATTTTTGGAGGCAGGTGGTCGGTGAAAGGATCAAGATTGAGAGAAAGATTATGAATAAGAGCCTCGGGCATACCGCC
>DATHKK010000028.1:0-4595 GCA_035489355.1 Candidatus Limnocylindria bacterium | reverse complement strand
CGCCGAGGGTGAACGGCTGCATCTTGCGATAACGCGCGAGGAGTTTTCCTTCCGGCGAGAACGTCACGCACTCGTTGCGGCCGCGTCCGTTGGCGCCACGCGTCACGACGCCGGCGAGAAGAAAAATTCCAAACTTCTGCGCGGTCTTCGCCAGAAACTGCTCCGTGGGTCCGCCCTGTTCCTCCGCGATGGCCGCGACGTTCATGCTGAAACCGCAGGCGAACATCTCGGGCAATAGCACGAGCGAGGCGCGTGGGATGTTGGCGGCGCACAGCAGCGCGAGGACTCTGGCGTAATTGGTTTCCTTGTTCTCCCACGCGATGTCGAACTGCACGCACGCAACATTCATCGCCGTGAGTTTGAAGGCCCGAGCGGCAGTGACAACTGTTTTGCCGCCGGCGGCATCAATCCGCTCACGCCCACGCCCAGCAGACGCAGTGGCCGCGATACGAGTTTCTCCCGCGCCAGCAAGTGCGCGGCAAGCCGGTAAATTTCATTCGCATCGCTGATCGGTTCCTCGACGCTTATCTGGCGCGTGAGCGTCGTGAAATCGCTGTAGCGCACCTTCACCTGCACCGTCTGAGCTTCGAGCCTCTTGCGTTGCAGCGTCTGTGCCACGTCGTTGGCCTGGTCGCGCAAACAATCACGCAACACCCGGCGGTCCTCTGTGTCACGCAGAAAAGTGTTTTCGCTGCTGATGCTCTTGCGCTCGTCGCTCAGATCGAGCGGACGTTCATCCTCGCCGAACGCCAGGTGTTTCAAAGACGGCGCCCACGAACCGACCAGCGCGCGCAAGTCGCCAGAGTAATCCTGCAAGTCGCCGATGGTTTTGATTCCAGCGTTTACGAGCGATTGTTCCGTCACTTGTCCCACGCCGTGAATCGCGCGCACCGGCATCGGGCGGAGAAACGAGATTTTGTCGCCTTCGGAAATCAGCGTCAGCCCGTCGGGTTTTTGAAAATCGCTGCCGAGCTTGGCCAGAAATTTATTGGCGGCCACGCCGATGCTGGCGGTGAGTTGACGTTGCGTGAAAATCTTTTGCTTCAACTCGCGGGCAGTCGGTAACGCGGTGGCCAGGCTCTCGTCGGCAGTATCACGCTGAAATTGCGGCGAGAAATCCAGATAAGCTTCATCGACGGAAACATGTTCAATGAGCGCGCCGCTCTCACGCACGATGCTTATGATGGCGTGAGACTCTTCGCGATAAGCTTCCATGCGCGGCCTCACAAAGATCCCGCTCGGACAAAGGCGTCCCGCCGTGACGCTCGGCATCGCGGAGCGCACGCCAAACTTGCGCGCTTCGTAGCTCGACGCCGCCACAACGTCACGTTGCGTGGGCGGCGCACCGACGATGACGGGTTTGCCGCGCAACGCCGGATTATCGCGCTGCTCTACGGAGGCGTAGAACGCGTCCATGTCGAGATGGAAGATGACGCGGTGCATTGTCAGTAATCAGTAAGACAGTAATCAGTGAAGCGGCAAGCAGCGGTCATTGGGATGCGAACTGAATTACTGATTACTGTTTTACTGATTACTCACAAATTCGCGGCAAAGGCCATCAGCCGCCGATATTCGTCCAACACGGTACGCATCGCGACGACCAGCGCCTCGACCTGTTTCTCAATCGGCGCGTGGTGTGGGGTTTCAAGAATCAACTCGAACGGCACGGGAGAAATCTGCGGCGGCGCAGCCAGGACGCCTTCGTAAGCATCGTAGATGATCCCATCCTTCGCCGCGAAGCCGTCGATCTGCGCGTTGATATTCCGTGGCAAAATCTTCGCTGCCTCGACGAGCGCCGGCTTCAAAAGATTTTCGCTGAGCGTGTGCCCTCGCACAAAGCCGTAGATGCCATCGCTCGTGTCGTCGGCGTGCAGTTGAATCAAACCGTGGAAATGCTGTTCGCGCAACTCACGCTCGATGGCCTGCACTTCGGGATGCGAAGTTTGTTTCCAAAACTCTCGATTCAGATCCAATCCGAGGTGGTTGTACCGGGTGCCGCGAGCGAAGCCGGTCGGGTTGCAAATCGGGTAAGCGTGAATGAGGTAGTCGTCCGCCAGGGATGGTTCGCGACTCAGCAATTTCAAGAACTCGATCAACGCGCGGGTACCGGCGGGTTCATCGCCATGAATGCCAGCGAAGATGCCGATGCGAATGGAATCGTTGCTCTGCGCGCCAAACGTGAACCGAGGCAACGACCAATCGGACCCGCCGCTGGCGAACGCGCCCAGCGCCTCGAAACGCAACTGCGGAAAATCGCGCAGGCACGCCAGCTCGGATTCAATCATTGCGGGAGCATTCACCACGAAGAAATTCTAGCGCGAAGGCGGGCCACGGCTCAACGGCTGTTCCGCCGCTAACGTGCTGCCGGTTTGCAACCGGCAGGGCCACGACTCACGATGGCGCAGACAAGCTCTCGAAACTTTCCCGCTGCGCGCCTCCCCTGCCAGTTGCAAACTGGCAGCACGTTCAAGCGCCTCTCTCCCGCATCACACATCGGCCATCAGGAAATCGTTCTCCGAATCGTTACCTCGCCTCCCTTGAGGTGACACTTCGCTGCGGCAGCGTCGCCTCCGTAATCAGAAACAAGGACGCGTCATGAAGAATCTATTTTTGCTGGGGCCGCTCGCGGGAACCATTTTGGCCGCGAGCGCCCTGGCGGACGACAGCCACCGGCACGATCATGAAAGCGCAGGCCACGCCGGCGCGCGCCGAACCCAAACGACAAACGCGCTGGCTTCATCCGCCGCGATCACTCACAGCGCTTCAGCGACCAATCAACTCGTGCTCCCGCCTTTGCCGAACGGCGTGGCCGAATTGAAGTTCGCCGATTTCTTCAAACCCATCGGTCCGCGCGGTTTGGAATACACGGACAAAGTGCGCGCGCTCGCGGGAAAAAAAGTGCGCCTGCTCGCCTACATGGCGCGGCAATCCGAGCCTCAGCCCGGCATGTTCTTGCTGGCGCCCGTGCCGTTGCGATTGAACGAGCACGAATACGGATTGGCTGAAGACATGCCGGCGACATTGGTTCACGCCTTTCCTACCACCGAGACCACCGCGATAGTTCCATTCACGCCCGGACTGCTGTTGCTCACCGGCACATTGGCCATCGGCCCGCGCCAGGAGGTGGATGGACGAATTTCTTCCGTGCGGTTGGAACTGGATCCACCACCGGTCGCCAAGGAGGCCGCTGCACGGAAATTTTCCTCGCCATCACAGACAGAAAACGACCGGCCGTCGGCTCGCCAACATCCAGGAGGCACCGGGGCGGTCACTCCGCAAAACATAAACAACAGTTCGCATGAGAAAGGAACGTCACCATGACCTTGTCCAATAATTGTCTCCACGATCATCCGCTGGCCCGCTGGTCGGCATTCGCCGCCATCGCGGGCACGCTGGGAATTTCACCGCTGGCCGAAGCCGCGCCGGTCGTGACGCGGCTGACGCCGCCCAGCGCCTTGTTCTCATTCAACGATCCCACTCCGCCTTACATCGCGCGTTTCCTCGAAGGCCAGCGGTTTGATCTACAGGCCACGATCGTGCCGGACGAGGGCCAAGCCATCACTCAAGTAGGGTTTTATGTGGATGGCAAACTGGTCAATGGCCCGGTGAGCGTGATGCCGGCCACGGCTTTCGGTGTGCCGACGAACGCGGTGATCTACACGCTGCGCGCTTACTCAAACAAGAAGGACGGAGTTCACACGCTGGAAGTTCGTCTGCGGCAAAGCGACAACGCTCGCGTCACTGCCAAGGGCAACTTCGAAGTGGTGGAAATGAAACGCGGAGACGGCAAGCGCGCGAAGAATGTCATCGTCCTCATCGGCGATGGCCTGGGTATCGCGCATCGCACCGCCGCCCGTCTGATGTTGCGCGGCGCGGCGATGGGCAAGGCCAACGGACATTTGTCGATGGACAAATTCTCCAACGTCGCGCTGATTAATACCCATTCGCTCAATTCCATCGTCACGGATTCCTCGCCCGGCTCGGCTTGTTATTCCACGGGCAACAAAGCGAACAACAATCAGCATGGCGTTTTTCCCGACGACACCAGCGCGAACTTCGACAACCCGCGCGTGGAGTCCATTGCCGAATTTCTCTGGCGCACGGAAGGCAAGACGTTGGGCATCGTGACGACGTCGGATGTTTTCGATGCCACGCCCGCAGCCTGGGGTTCGCACACGCAGTCACGCGCCGCAGGCACCGGCATCATCGATCAATACCTCGACGAAATGGTGCCGCAGGGATTGCGCGTGTTGCTGGGTGGCGGACGCAAATGGTTTCTGCCCAACACCGAACCGGGCACCGCGCGCGCCGCGAACAGCGACTATGTGTTGCCGGCGGAATTGGCCTCGGCCTGGGACGTGCCGACGGGCGCGATTGATCCGGAGCGGGATGCGCTGGGAGATTTCATCGACGCGGGTTTCACCTACGCGGCCGACCGCGCGCAGTTGAAGGCCGTATCGTCGAAAACAAAAAAGCTGCTCGGCCTGTTCTCGTTCTCGAACATGAACGTGGCCAAAGACAAGATCGACAAGCGGCGTGATCCCGGCGCGGTCGGAGTGGTGGATGATTATGGCTTTCCCGATCAACCGATGCTC
>DATHKK010000027.1:0-2234 GCA_035489355.1 Candidatus Limnocylindria bacterium | reverse complement strand
CCGCAAAGTCTTTGACGCGCCCATGCCCCTCCCGTAGCTTTCGCCGCACTTTTCAAAATGATCGGATTCATCCTTAAGAAAATCATCGGCTCGAAGAATGACCGCGAAGTTAAACGGCTTCGTGCTCGGGTCGAGGAAATCAACCGCATCGAGGCGGAATTGCAGAGCCAATCCGCCGACGTGCTGCGCCAGAAGACGACCGCGTGGAAGGATGAGCTTTCCAAGATCGAGGACAAGGACGAACTAGCGCGCCGTCTGAATGATATTCTTCCCGAAGCCTTTGCCGTAGTGAAAAACGCCTGTCGGCGATTGTGCGGACAGGCCATCACCGTCCGTGGTCATCCGCTCCCTTGGGAAATGATTCCGTTCGACGTGCAACTCATCGGCGGCATGGCGCTGCACGGCGGAAAGATTGCGGAAATGGCCACCGGCGAAGGCAAGACACTCGTCGGTACATTGCCGGTTTTTCTCAATGCGCTCACGGGCCGCGGCGTTCACGTCGTGACGGTGAATGATTATCTCGCCGCGCGTGACAGCGAGTGGATGGGCGCCGTTTACAAATCTCTGGGCCTGACGGTCGGGTGCATCCTTCATGATCAATCACCCGCCGTGCGCCGCGAGCAATACGCTTGCGACATCACTTACGGGACGAATGCCGAATTTGGTTTTGATTATCTGCGCGACAACGGCATGGCTTCACGCGCCGAGGAGCAAGTGCAGCGTGGACATTACTTCGCCATCGTGGACGAAGTGGACTCCATCCTCATCGATGAGGCGCGCACGCCACTCATCATCAGCGGTCCGGCGGTTGTCGGCATCGAGAACGATCAATACGCGAAGTTCAAACCCACCATCGAGGGTCTCGTGCGCAACCAGGAACGGCTGTGCAATCGTTTCCTCAACGAGGCGGAAGAACTCATTAAGAAGTTGCGTCCCGCGGATGGTTCCAATCCGCAACATCCTGACGAAATTGAGCGTGAACTTGGATTGCTTTTGTACCGCGTAAAAGTCGGACAGCCGCGCAGCGACGGCCTCGCGCGTGTGCTCGAAGATCCCGAGAACCTCAAGCTGATGAACAAGGCGGAGCTTTCCCTGCACGCCGATCAATCGAAGAAGGACCTTTACGCGCAGAAGGAAGAACTGTTTTTCGCCATCGAAGAAAAGAGCCACGACGCGGACCTGACCGAGAAGGGGCGCGCCTTCCTCAGCCCACAAGATCCGGATGCGTTCATGTTGCCGGATGTGGCGTCGGCTTACACGGAGATCGACATCAATCCGAATCTTGACCCGCAGGAGCGCCTCGCGCGGAAGCAAAAGATCCAGGCTGACTTCGAGGTAAAGGCGCAGCAGATTCACACCATTGCGCAACTGCTGAAAGCGTACGGCCTTTACCAGAAAGACGTTCAATACGTCGTGCAGGAGAATAAGGTCATCATCGTCGATGAGAACACGGGGCGTCTGATGACGGGCCGCCGCTGGAGCGATGGACTGCACCAGGCGGTTGAAGCCAAGGAGGGCGTGGAGATCGAACGGGAGACGCAGACCTACGCGACGATCACCATTCAGAATTACTTCCGACTTTACCAAAAGCTCAGCGGCATGACGGGCACGGCAGAAACGGAAGCCGGCGAGTTTCACGACATTTACAAACTTGGGGTGCTCGTGATTCCGACGAATCGTCCCATTGCGCGCAAGGACAAGCACGACACGGTCTATAAAACCAAGCGCGAGAAGTTCACGGCCGTGCTCAGTGAAATCCAGCAAGTCCATAGTGTCGGCCGTCCGATTCTCGTGGGCACCGTGTCCGTGGAAACGAGTGAGCATCTTTCACGCATGTTGAAAAAGGCGGGGCTTGTTCATTCCGTTCTCAACGCGAAGTTTCACCAGCAGGAAGCGGAAATTATCGCGCGCGCCGGTCAGCGTGGTGGCATCACCATCGCGACGAACATGGCGGGCCGCGGCACGGATATTAAGCTGGGCGCTGGCGTCGCGGACCTGGGCGGTCTGCACGTCCTCGCCACGGAGCGTCACGAAGCGCGGCGTATCGATCGCCAATTGCGCGGCCGTTGCGCCCGTCAGGGCGATCCCGGTTCGTCTCATTTCTTCATCGCGTTGGAAGACGATCTTATGCGCCTGTTCGGTTCAGACCGTATTGTGAAAGTGATGGAGCGCGTCGGTCTCGAAGAGAATCAGGAGTTGGAGCATCCGTTGTTGAACCGCTCGATCGAGACGGC
>DATHKK010000026.1:0-3120 GCA_035489355.1 Candidatus Limnocylindria bacterium | reverse complement strand
CGAGAAAGGATTCTTCGATCAAGATATTGGCCGACGAAGCCTTGCGCGGCGCGCGCGGCATGACGACTGGTGCAAATGAAGATGGCTTCCATTTGCGTCATGTTGAAGTGGACCGCGACTTCCAGGTCGATCTTTGGACTGATCTCCGAACCGTGAAAGTCGGAGAGATGTGCGTGGCCACCGGTCAGCCGCTGAAGATTCGCCGTGCCATTGAAGTGGGCCATGTTTTCAAACTTGGCACCAAGTACAGCGAGAAGTTGGATGCGACGTTCCTGGCCGAGGACGGTTCACGCAAGCTCTGCTTCATGGGCTGTTACGGCATCGGTGTGACGCGCACGCTTCAGGCCATCATCGAGCAATCGAATGACAAAGATGGCATCATCTGGCCCAAGTCTGTTGCGCCCTACACCGTCTGCATCACATCGCTCGGCGTCGCGCCTGAGAGTGAAGTCATGAAACTCGCGGAACACATTTACTCCGAACTGAGCGCGCGTGGTGTGGATGTCATTCTCGACGATCGCGATGATCGTCCCGGCGTGAAATTCAAAGATGCCGACCTCGTGGGTTTCCCGATTCGCGTGGGCATCGGGGAAAAGTCGCTCGCGAAAGATGAAATTGAAATCAAAGTTCGTGGCGGTGAATTGACCGCGGTGAAAAGGGGCCAAGCCGTGGAGCGCGTTCTTGAATTGCTGCGCTAGGGCAGGGCGGTGAACACGTCAAGCTGCGTCCAGGCACATGCGTACCGTGCGCATCAAGGTCTCGGGCGGATACGGCTTTTGCAGGAAGTTCACCGGCTCCTCTTTCGCCTCGAGCATATCATGGCTGTAGCCGGTGCTGTAAATCACCTTCAAGTTCGGCTTGTCCTTCTGGAGTTCACTGGCCAATTCACGACCCGTCATGCCGCCCGGCAGCACCATGTCCGTGAGCAATAGATCGATTTCATTCTGGTGCCGGCCCCACATCTGGAAAGCCTCTTCGCTTTGCTCGGCTTGCAGGACTCTGTAGCCGGCATCGGCAAGAATGGCGTGGGCCAGTTCGCGCAAAATAGGTTCATCCTCGACCAGTAAAATCGTTTCTCCCGTGCCGCGCTTCAGAGCCACTTCAGGTCCGGCGACAGCCTTTTGTTCCATCGCCTTTTCGGATGGAGGAAAGAGAATCGTGAAGGTCGTGCCTTGTCCCACGTCGCTGGACACATCGACGAAACCGGCGTGCTGCTTCACGATGCCGAAGACGGTGGCCAGTCCAAGTCCAGTGCCTTTGCCCACTTCTTTGGTCGTGAAGAACGGCTCGAAAATGTGCGCCAGCACTTCCGGCGGAATGCCGCTGCCGGTGTCGCGCACGCGCAAACGCACCCATTTGGTCTTGCCGGTTTCGTCCTCCCGTTCGGTCGTGTCTGTGGAGATGAACAACTTGCCGCCCTGCGGCATCGCGTCCCGCGCGTTGACCGCGAGGTTGAGAATGATCTGTTCGATCATCGAAGCATCGCCTTCGACTGGAGGAACTTCCGCCGCGTGGTCCGCGACGAGGGAAATGGTTTCGCCGATCAACCGTTCCAGCATGCGGCTCATGTTGGCGACAATTTCGCCGAGCAACAGCACGCGCGGTTGCATCATCTGTTTTCGGCTGAAGG
The DNA here is from genome assembly GCA_035489355.1 of Candidatus Limnocylindria bacterium. GTDB lineage: Bacteria > Verrucomicrobiota > Verrucomicrobiia > Limisphaerales > SIBH01 > JANNGC01. Next base: position 1,490 of record DATHKK010000026.1, on the reverse strand, counting down.
CCAGCAATTGCTTGGTTAGGCTCGCGGCGCGTTCCGTGGTCTGGAACAACTGATCGAGCATCGTGTTCTGGTCGTTCGACGCGGTCAGGCCCAGTCGCCGCACCAGGCCCTGCATGATGGTGAGGATGTTGTTGAAATCGTGAGCGACGCCGGCGGCGAGCTGGCCGATGGCTTCCATCTTTTGCGACTGACGCAATTGAGCTTCAAGACTGGTGCGCTCCGTGATGTCTTCGGCATAACCATGCACGCGCCCGATGCTCGCGACGGGAAAAAAGGACCACGACAAAGTGCGGCCGGAAATTTCCGCCTCTTCATTCAAGACGCGCGTCTGATTGGCCAGGCAGTGCCGGACGATTTCCGCGGTGTGCTCGGGCAGCAACTCACGCGGATCTTGCCTTTGCAAGCTGCTCGTCACGATGCGGGCGGCGTCGTTGCAATAGAGCACCGTGGCCGCCGCATCGAGTTCAATGACCGGATTGGGATTGTGCTCCACGAACGCCGCCAGATGTTCGCGGTCCGCTTCGGATTGTTTGCGCGCGTGCGCCGTGCTGATGACGTTCGCGATTGATTGCAGGAAATGGAAATCGTCTTCGACGAAGGTTCGCCCTTTTCGGCAGTGAACTTCCAGAATGCCCCAGGCTCGCGGTGAACCTGGAATGGCCATGCTGATGCCGCTGATGACGCCGTGCTCGCGAACAAATTCCGGGACGGCAAAGGCCGTGATAGTGCGAACGTCTCGCACGATCACCGGTTCGCTGGATTCCAGAACATACGCGGCCATCGATCCGGGATCGGCGCGGATGATGGTTTCCTCCACGATGCCGCCGTTCCAACCGAAACCCGCCATCATGCGCAAGGTCTGCCCGTCCTCGGCCAGGTGATAAACGCTCGTGAAATCAATGGACAAGGTTTGCGCCACGAACACCGCCGCCTGATCGAGCAGCATCGGAAGATCTACGCCGGTGAGCGCGGCTTGTCCCAGCGCTGCCACCGCCGCCTGTTGATGGGCGCGGTCGAGCAATGACAATTGGAACGCGGCCAGCGGCGCTGCCGTGGTCGTTCCATTGCCTGGCCGCGTGTGCGCCAGGCGCGGGTGTTTGGTTATCGGAAACACGTAATCTGCCTATTTAAGCGGCTTTTCCGGGCGGAGACTGTAGGGCCAATCTTCGCCCGGCGGCGGTTCCCGCTTTCGTTGGATCTAAGCGGATGGTTAATTCCTGCCTGTGTTTGAACTGCTCAAGACAGACCCCCGCTCGAAAGCCCGGCTCGGGCGATTGCGCACCACGCGCGGCGTCATCGACACGCCAGTTTTTATGCCCGTCGGCACGCAGGCGAGCGTGAAGGCCCTGGATCCGCGCGAGCTGCTGGAGATGGGCACGCAAATTCTCCTCGGCAACACGTATCACCTGTCGATTCGTCCCGGTTTGGAAATCATCGGCGGGGCAGGTGGGCTGCATAAATTCATGAACTGGAAGCTGCCGATTCTCACC
>DATHKK010000025.1:0-3790 GCA_035489355.1 Candidatus Limnocylindria bacterium | reverse complement strand
GGCTTAAAGGCCGTGAACACGTTCATCGGCCGCGACTGGACAAAGAGCGTGGATGATAACTGGCCGCGCTTCCTGAAAACCTGGAAGCCGCTCATTGCCTTCGCGGAGGATCACGGGATCAAAATCGGCATCGAGAATTGTCCACTGCTCTACTCGCGTGATGAATGGCCCGGCGGAAAAAATCTCGCAATGTGCTCCGCCATCTGGCGGCGCATGTTCAATGACATCCCATCGAAGAACTTCGGACTGAACTACGACCCATCGCATCCGAAGCTCTTGCAGTTCGATCACCTGAAACCGTTGCGCGAGTTCCGCGAGAAGCTGTTTCACATTCATGCCAAGGACGTGTTGCACGACGAAGAGAAATTCAACGACTGGGGCATCCTGGGATTGCCGAAGGAGTATCACGCGCCGCGCATTCCGGGCTTCGGCGAAATCGACTGGGGGCAGTTCATCGGCACGCTGATGGAAGTCGGCTACGACGGCCCGGTGTGCATCGAAGTGGAGGACGCGACGTTCGGCAAAGATCTCGCCGGACGCAAACGTGCGATTCACGTTGCGAAAAATGTACTCGCGCCCTACTTCGCTTGAAACTTTGAACGGACAACGGCTAACAATTGACTACTGAACAACGCATGAACAACGTCGTTACGCTTCGCGACCTCGCCAAGATGATCGATCACTCATTGCTGCACCCAACGATGACGGACGAGGACATTCGCAAAGGTTGCGAACTGGCCCGTAAGTACGACGTGGCGACGGCGTGTGTGAAGCCGTACTCGATTCCGCTCGCGCGCGAAGTGCTGGCAGGTTCGCACGTCCTCGTTTGTCCGGTCATCGGTTTCCCGCACGGGAACAGCACGACGGCAAACAAAGTGCGCGAAGCCGAGGAAGCGGCGCAGGCGGACGGCGCGGAGATCGACATGGTGATCAACATCGGCAAGGCGCTGGGCGGCGCCTGGACTTACGTGTCGGATGAGATCAACGCGATCAACGACGTGGTGCTCGCTAACAAAGCGATTCTCAAAGTGATTTTCGAGAATGATTACCTTCAGGAGTCGCACATCATTCGGCTCTGCGAAATCTGTTCCAAGATCGGTGTTGCGTTCGTGAAGACTTCGACCGGTTACGGCTTCGTGAAACAACCGGATGGCTCCTACAACTACAAAGGCGCGACGGTCGCGCATCTAAAGCTGATGCGTCAGCACTGTCCGCCGAGCGTTCAGATCAAGGCGGCGGGCGGTGTGCGCACGCTGGATGACTTACTCCTGGTGCGCTCGCTGGGTGTAACGCGCATCGGTGCCACGGCAACCGCAACGATGCTCGACGAAGCAAAGAAGCGCGGCATCGGTGAGAAACCCGTGGCGCTGGAAACCGCTTCGGCTGCGCTCGCGGCAGGCGGCTACTGATCGGCTCCCCAGAAATGAAAAAGCGGCGGTCAAAAAGACCGCCGCGCTTGTCGAAATTTTCGCGCTTACTTCTTTTCCACGCGCTTCGGCTTGGCCTCTTTCGCCTTCTCGGCTTTCGGTTCTTCCGCTTTGACTTCGGGACGGCGGCCGCGCTTCTCGCTCACTCGGGCGTGATCTTTTCCAACTTCGGCGCCGGTTTCCGCCTGCGCTGCCGGCCGGTCACTTTCGATGCGCACCTTCATTGAGGTCACAACTTCGGGATGCAGGCGCAACTGGACTTCGTGTTCGCCCAGCGTCTTGAGTGGCAGATCGAGATGGATCTTTTTCTTGTCGAGCGTGATGTCGAACTGGGTCTTGAGCTGATCGGCAATGCTGCCGGACGTGACGGACCCGAACATCTTGCCGTCGTCGCCCGTCTTTACGTGAATGACGGCGATGAGTTTCGAGATGCTCTTGGAGAGTTCGCTCATCGTGTTGAACTCGTGCGCTTCGCGTTCAGCGCGGCGCTGGCGGAGCACTTCGAGCCGGCGCTTGTTGCCTTGCGTGACCGGAATCGCCAGCCCTTGCGGGTAGAGATAATTCCGCGCGTAGCCCGCAGCGACTTTCACCTGATCGGATTCGCCACCGAGTCCGACGATATTGTGAGTGAGAATGACTTCAGTCTTGGCCATAAAATTAGTTGCAGGTTGCAGGTTGAAAATTGCAGGTCTCAGAATGGAACGTCGTCGGCTTCGTGCGGCGGAGGTTCGGCATCGTTTGCCGGAGGAGGAGTGGCCCCGCGCGCAGGACGTGGAGCCGCTGGAGCTGACGGAACGCCGCCGCCGCCTTCGCGATTGCCGGAATCTAAAAACTGAAAGGACTCGAGAATAACACCCAAGCGGCTCTTCTTCTGGCCGGTTTGCTTGTCGTCCCACTGGTCGAGCTTGAGGCGGCCTTCCACCAACAGCGGCCGGCCCTTGCGCATGTACTGACCAATCGTCTCCGCCTGTTTGCCAAAGGCGTCCACATCCACAAACGTGACTTCTTCCTTCACCTCGCCAGCTTCGTTGGTCCACTTGCGATTGATCGCCAGGCCAATCTTCGCGATGGCCGTTCCCTTCGGCGTGTAGCGCAACTCAGGATCGCGCGTCAGATTGCCGACGAGAATGACTTTGTTAAAGTTGGCCACGTTGCGCTCCGTTCAATTTACTTCGCGGCGCCCGCGGCTTCCGCCACGGCCGGCGCTTCGGTGAACAGCACGCGAAACACGTCGGCGCTCGCATTGAACTTCGCGCGAAGTTGCGCCAAGTCTTTCGGCTCGATCTCGAAAATGAAGTTCACGTAGAAGCCGGAGGTGAACCGCTTGTCGGCCACGCGCACGAATGCGCGCTTGTCCATCTTCTGCACCGTCTCAACTTTGCCGCCCGCCGCGGCGATATCGGCCGTGATGGCGTCAATGATGTCTTTGATGCCTTCTTCCTTCGCCGTGGTGTTCAAAATGAACAGACCTTCGTATCGTTTCATGCTTCGTTTCTTTCGGAGTTCACGACTCCGTTAAATTGGTTCATTGCCTTCTCCACGCCGTGCTCGCACCAGCACTCAGTCTGGTCCGCGGCGCGCCGCAAAACTTTTTCCAGCAGCTTCGCTTCGTCCGCGTTGAATTTCCCGAGCACGTAATTCGTAATCTCGCGCCGGCCATCCTGCGTGCGACCGATGCCCACCTTCAACCGGGCAAATTCTCGCGAGCCAATGTGCTTCTCGATCGACTCCAGCCCATGGTGCCCGCCGCTACTACCTTTCGCGCGCAACCGGATTTCGCCGAATGGCAAATCCGCGTCATCGACAATCACCAGAAGCTGCCCAACCGGCACGCGATAAAAATTCATCAGCGCCCCGACGGCTTCCCCGCTGGCGTTCATGAACGTCTGCGGTTGGGCGAACAACATTTTGCGGCCGGCGCGATCCGCCTTGGCCACGCGCGCTTCGAACTTCTTTTCGAGGTTCCAACTCGCCGATGCGCGCCGCGCCAATTCTTCGACAACAAGGAAGCCCGCGTTGTGCCGGGTGCGGGCGTAGCCCGCGCCCGGATTTCCCAACCCCACCACGAGATGCAAACTCTCCATGCCGGATCGGGACGAAGCAACGCCGCGGCGTTACTTCTTCTTCTCTTCCTTCTTCTCGCCCGCGGCTGCCTTGGCCGGAGCAGCTTTCGCATCGCCCTTGCCTTCGGCCTTCGCGCCTTCGCCCTCTTCTTTCTTCTCTTTGAGCATCTCCACTTCGCCCGTGCCTGCGGCAGCCTCGGTGGCGGCGGCTTCCTGCGCTTCCGTGATAGGAGCAGCCACGGAGAAGACGACGACTTTCTTGTCGCCCAAAAATTCCACGCCGGCCGGCGCAGTGATTTC
>DATHKK010000024.1:0-6494 GCA_035489355.1 Candidatus Limnocylindria bacterium | reverse complement strand
CCGCGCGCAACTCGCCCAATTTGATTCGGCCTATCTGCACGCGCTGCAACTTGATCACACGCCGCTCGAACACTTCGAACATTCGGCGAATCTCGCGGTTCTTGCCTTCGGCGAGATCCATTTCCAACAAGCTCGTCTTGTGGCCCGAGGCCAGAATGCGGACCCGTTCTGCCTTGAGCTTTTCGCCTTTGTGGACGACGCCTTTCATGAGCTTGTCTGCGAGTTCCTTGTCCACGCCGCCCTCGATCGTGACGCGATATATCTTGCGCACGCCGTAACGCGGATGAGTCAGCTTGAGACAGAAGTCACCGTCGTTGGTCAGGAAAATCAAACCCTCGCTGTGGCAATCCAGGCGACCAACCGGAACAAGGCTTGCCCACTCAGCAGGCAGGAGTTCGCTGATAATCTTCCGGCTCTCCGGATCGCGTCGGGTGCAGATGTAGCCGGGGGGCTTGTGCAGCGCGACGTAAAGTTTGCGCTTGGGCTTTAACGCGCGGCCATCGACCGCGATCTTGTCGTGTGATGGATCGACCTTGGTGCCGAGTTCCGCCACGGTCTGCCCGTTCACGGTCACGCGGCCTTCGAAGATGACGCGTTCGCTCGCCCGCCGTGAAGCAATCCCAGCCTCCGCGAGAAATTTTTGCAGACGAACCATTGGGGAAAATGACGGATGACGAATGTCTAATAACGAACCCGAATCGTTCGGCGTTCGTCATTGGCAATTCATCATTGCCGTCAGGCGTCCGGCTTGGTCTTGCGCAGGCCCGTGACGCGGTCGCCGTCTTTCCACTGGCCGCGTTTCTTGAGCAACGCGACGCGCTCGAAGCGCTTCAGCGTGTTACGTTTTGCGCCCAGAGTGCTGGCGGCGCGCAGGCTGCGATGCTGTGACATAAATCAATTTCTCCGTTGAAACCGCCCGAACTGTTCGAGCGGAGCCGGTGCTTGTAACACGCGACCAAAGGGTGCGCCAGTGCTGATTTTCTCCTTCTCAACCGTAATCTTAATCTTCTTCTGACTCACCGTCTCCAGCCGTGATTAAGAGCAAGAGCACGAATTACGATTACGAAAAGAACGGGACTTGCAGCGTGAAGCGCCCTTCTCCAACATCCGTCTCACATGCTCGCCCGGGTTTTTTCCGCCGCGGTTCAAGGCATCGAAGCGTTTCCCCTCGAAGTGGAAGTCAACGCCGGTTGGGGAGACACGAACATCATTATCGTTGGCTTGCCGGACGCCGCAGTGAAGGAATCGCGCGATCGAGTCAGCACCGCTCTCACCAACTCGGGCTACAAATTCCCGATGGGGCGCACGACGATCAATCTCGCGCCGGCTGACGTGAAGAAGGAAGGGCCGAGCTTCGATCTGCCGATCGCGATCGGCATTCTGGCCGCCAGCGAACAACTGGAAACCGATCAACTCGACAATTTCGTCATCGTCGGCGAGTTGGCGCTGACCGGCGCGGTGCGACCGGTGAAAGGAATTCTCCCGATCGCATTGCGCGCCAAAGCCGACGGCAAACACGGCGTGCTCGTGCCCGCGGAAAATGCCGCCGAAGCCGCGGTCGTCCGAGGGTTGAACGTCATTCCGATCCAAAACCTGCGTGAAGCCACCGGCTTTCTCGAAGGGCAACTTAAGATTGCTCCGACGCAGATCGACCTCGCGAATATCTTCAATGCCCGTACGGACGATGAATTTGATTTCGCCGACGTGAAGGGGCAAGAGTCGGTCAAGCGTGCGCTCGAGATTGCGGCGGCGGGTGGACACAACGTGTTGCTCATCGGCCCGCCAGGCACGGGCAAGTCGATGCTCGCCAAGCGCCTGCCCACCATTCTTCCGCCACTCACGCTCGATGAAGCACTCGAGACGACGAAGATTCACAGCATCGTCGGATTGCTGGCCGCCGGGCAGGCGCTCGTCAGGCAGCGGCCTTTTCGCTCGCCGCATCACACGGCGAGTGATGCTGGGTTGCTGGGCGGAAACATCAATCCAACGCCGGGAGAAATTTCCCTCGCGCACAACGGGGTGCTGTTTCTGGATGAACTGCCGGAGTTCAAACGCAGCGTGCTCGAAACTATGCGGCAGCCGCTGGAAGAGGGACGAGTCACGATTTCACGAGCAGCGGGCACGATGACCTTTCCATCGCAGTTCATGCTGGTGGCGGCGATGAATCCCACACCAGATGGGAAGATGCCGCACGAGTCGCGCAGCTCCCCACGTGAGATTCAGAATTATCTCGGCCGTATTTCCGGGCCGCTACTCGACCGCATCGATCTGCACGTCGAAGTGCCACAGGTGAAGTTCCGCGAGATGACGGGAGAGCGGAATGGCGAGACCTCCGCGCAAATTCGCGAGCGTGTCGTCGCGGCGCGGGAGCGGCAGCAGAAACGTTTTGCCGGCACGCGAGTGACGTGCAATGCGCGGATGGACACGCGCGAGCTAAAGCAGTTTTGCGTGCTCGATGATGCCGCCCATGAATTGCTCAAGTTCGCCATGTCGGATCTGAATCTCAGCGCTCGCGCTTACGATCGCATTTTGAAAGTGGCGCGTACGATGGCTGACCTCGCGGGCCTCGATGACATGCACAGCGAACATGTCGGCGAAGCGATCCAGTATCGCTCGTTGGATCGGCAGTTGTGGACGTAGAATGTTTCGGCGAAACACACGGTATGGATGAACTCCCAAAATGCGTCGAGTCGCTCGGCATCGGTCATGTTTCACGCCACATTTTTCTGTGCGCTGATCAGACGGAGCCGGAGTGCTGCGCGAAGGAGGCCGGACTCGAAGCATGGGATTACTTGAAGCGGCGCTTGAAGGAGCTTGGTTTGGCGAGCGGGCCTGATGCGAAAGTTTATCGCACGAAAGCCAATTGCTTGCGCGTCTGCACGCGCGGCCCAATCGCCGTCGTGTATCCGGAGGGCGTCTGGTATCACTCGTGTTCGCCCGCCGTGTTGGAGCGAATTATCCAGGAGCACCTGATTGGCGAACGAGTCGTAGAGGAGTTCGCTTTTGCCCGCAACCCGCTCAAGGGTTCGCCGTGACGGCAGGCTGAGTCGCTTTGTCGCGAAACAGTTTGAGGACACGTTTTCCGACAAACCAAATCACCGACAAGCAAACGGCGAGGACGGCCAGCGCCAGCACGAGCGCAACAATCGGCCAGATAACGGCGAGCACTGAGAGAACAGTCGAAGATGCCGCTTCAACCGTGGACAGAACTGGATTCGCAATGCCGCCGGTCGTGAGCGATGAAGCTGCACGCGCTTTGGTAGTCGCAAGTTGAGTCGAAGCCGCAATTCCGCCCCCGGCAACCACGGCAAGAGTCCAGCGCCAGAAAGGATCGAGATCTACAACGACGGACGCCGTCAGGAAAATGCCGGCGACAGTGGCTAGCGGCACAGCGGCCGAATCAAGGGCGTTGTCCAGCCATGGGATGTAATAAGCGACGATCTCGATCAGCGTAGCGATGCCGAACGCGATCATGGCCGGATAAGATCCAATCCATGCGAACGATTTCGCCAGATGCACGTGGTCCGCGCCGAAATGCGCCGCAAGGCTCAAGCAAAAGAGCGGGACGAAAACCCGAAAACCGCACGCGGCGCTCAGGCCGATGCCCAAACAGATGCTCAGGAAGATTTCCACGCTGCTATAATGACTGAGCCGCCCGGCAGCGCGAGTGGAATTTTCCGCGGGAAAATCCTGTTCCTTAAGCGCCGCCACTGTGCGCCGACCTTGCATCGCCTTTAAGCATGGCCTTGCCGTATTCGCGATTCAATTTGGCGATGAAATCGAGTGAAATTTCCTTCGGGCACACCGCTTCGCACGAGCCGGTGACGGTGCAATTGCCGAAACCTTCCGCGTCCATCTGCGCGACCATTGCTAGGACGCGGCGTTCCCGTTCCGCCTGGCCTTGGGGCAGGTGCGCGAGATGAGAAACTTTTGCGGAGACGAACAACATCGCGCTCGCGTTCTTGCACGCCGCGACGCAAGCGCCGCAACCGATGCACGCCGCCGCGTCCATAGCCTGGTCCGCTTCGGTCTTCGGCACTGGCAGGGCGTTGCCGTCCGGACAGCCGCCGGTGTTTACGGAAACAAAACCGCCGGCTTCGATGATGCGATCGAACGCGGCTCGGTCGCTGATGAGATCGCGCAGGACCGGGAATGGCTTCGCGCGCCAAGGTTCGATCGTGATCGTCTCGCCATCTTTGAAACGGCGCATGTGAAGCTGGCACGCCGTGGTGCCGCGCTGCCCGCCGTGAGCCACGCCGTTAATCACCAATGAGCAGGTGCCGCAAATGCCCTCGCGGCAATCGGAGTCGAACGCAATCGGCTCTTCGCCTTTCGCAATCAGCCCTTCGTTCACTACGTCGAGCATCTCGAGGAACGACATGTCGGGGATGATGTTCGTGGCCTGGTACTCCACGATGCGACCGGCGCTGTCGCGGTCTTTCTGCCGCCAAACTTTGAGAGTGAGATTCATGGAAGTTTCAATAGCGGACACGCTTCGGCTTGCGCGGCGGCGGAACGGCGTCCTCAGATTCGTGCAGCGTGTGAAAGCCGATCTCGCGGCGCTCCTTGGATTTGTCGTCATCAGGGCCGGCCATCAATTGGCGGATCGCTTCGAAAACAATTTTGAATTGCGAATCGTACTTTTTCTCCAGCTCACCAAGGCGCCGCGCCAGGTCCGCGTTGGTGGCGAGCATCTGGCGCAGCAGAACGAAGGCGCGCATGATCTCGATGTTCACGCGGATGGCGCGCGGACTGTTCAGCACGCTGGAGAGCATGGCCACGCCCTGCTCCGTGAAAGCGTGAACGCTCTTCGAGAATTTCAGCGGGCCGGAGGATATCACAAATTGTGATATGCTCGCGATCTCCTGGCGGCTCAGTTTGACCATGAAATCGGCGGGGAACCGCTTGATGTTCCGGCGCACCGCCTGGTTCAAGACTCGCGTTTCGACGCCGTAGAGGACCGCGAGATCGCGATCGAGCAATACCTTCTGGCCGCGTACCATCAGAATCACGCGCTCGATGCGTTGCAAAGAAACGATGTCTTTTCTCGCAGCCATCTATTTGTAACTCCTCGTGCTCATCTTCACCTCGTCGTACACAAGCGGCTCCTTGTGCAGGTTCGGTTTGCTCAAATCGCCAGTGTATTCCCACGCCGCGACGTAAGCGAATTCCGCGTCGTTGCGCTTGGCTTCGCCTTCTTCCTGAAACTCCGCGCGGAAATGGCCACCGCACGATTCGTTGCGCTGTAGGGCGTCGAGGCAAAGCAGCTCGCCAAACTCGAGAAAGTCCGCGACGCGCCCAGCTACTTCGAGGTCCTGGTTCAACGATCCGATTTCGCCGGTCACCTTCACGTTCTTCCAGAATTCTTCGCGGAGCTTGGGAATTTTGCCCAACGCGGCCTTCAGACTCTGTTCAGTCCGCGCCATGCCGCAATCGTCCCACATGATCCTGCCCAGTTCGCGATGGAAGCTCGTCACGGTCCGTTTGCCATTGATGGACAGAAACTTCTTCGTGAGCGCCTCGATCGCTGCTTCCGCTTTCTTGAACTCCGGATGGCGCGTGCTTGGCTTCGTGGCTTTGTTCGTGGCGAAGTAATTCCCAATCGTGTAGGGCAAAATAAAATAGCCGTCCGCCAGCCCCTGCATCAGCGCGCTGGCCCCGAGACGGTTCGCGCCGTGGTCCGAGAAGTTCGCCTCGCCGAGGACAAACAAGCCCGGCACGTTGCTCATCAGGTTGTAGTCCACCCACGAGCCGCCCATCGTGTAATGCACCGCGGGGTAAATGCGCATCGGCGTTTCGTAGGCGTTCTCGCCGGTGATCTTCTCGTACATGTCGAAAAGATTTCCGTAGCGCTCACGAATTTTGTCTTCGCCCACTCGCTTGATGGCATCCGCGAAATCGAGGTAAACGCCCTTGCCGCCGGGGCCGGCGCCACGGCCTTCGTCGCAAACTTCTTTGGCCGCGCGCGAAGCGATGTCGCGTGGGGCGAGATTACCAAAGCTCGGATACTTGCGTTCGAGAAAATAATCGCGATCCGCCTCTGGAATGTCTCGCGGACGTTTGCTGCAATCCTCTTTGCGTTTCGGCGCCCAAACGCGCCCGTCATTGCGCAACGATTCCGACATCAGCGTGAGTTTCGACTGATGGTCGCCACTGACGGGAATGCACGTCGGATGAATTTGCGTGTAGCAAGGGTTGGCGAAGAACGCGCCTTTCTTGTGCGCGCGCCAGGTCGCCGTGACGTTGCAGCCCTTCGCATTCGTGGAGAGAAAAAACACGTTGCCATAACCGCCAGTCGCGAGCACCACAGCATCCGCAGCGTGCGAAGAAATCGCGCCCGTGACCATGTCGCGCACGACAATCCCCTTGGCGTGTCCGTCCACGAGGACAACGTCGAGCATTTCGGTGCGGGGAAACATCTCCACCGTCTTGTCGGCGATCTGGCGGGAGAGGGCGGAGTACGCGCCGAGCAGGAGTTGCTGGCCAGTCTGGCC
>DATHKK010000023.1:0-2996 GCA_035489355.1 Candidatus Limnocylindria bacterium | reverse complement strand
CGTCCGCAAAATCCACCAGCCAGCGCATCGCCAGCGCGAGTTGTCGATCCACTGTCACTTCGACCGGCACCTGGTAAGTGGCACCGCCGACGCGACGGGCCTTAACCTCCAACCGCGGCTTCGCGTTGTCCACCGCGCGCTGGAGAACTTCCAGCGGGCTGCTCTGCGGGTTCTTTTCCGCGAGTTGATCGAACGCACCATAAACAATACGTTGCGCGGTACTCTTCTTCCCGGAAACCATGACGGTGTTCACCAGGCGCGTAACCAGCGCGCTGTGGAACTTCGCATCTTCGATCAGCGGTCTTTTATCTGCTTGGCGGCGACGAGACATACAAATTCAAATTACTTGGCTGCTTTAGCGGCTTTGGGACGTTTCACACCATACTTCGATCGACTCACCCGGCGCTTCTCCACCCCCGCGGCGTCCAACGTGCCACGAACAATGTGATAACGCACGCCCGGCAAGTCTTTCACACGGCCGCCGCGCACCAGCACGATGGAGTGTTCCTGCAAATTGTGTCCCTCGTCCGGGATGTAGGCGATGATTTCAAAGCCATTCGTCAGGCGCACCTTGGCGACTTTCCGCATCGCGGAGTTCGGTTTCTTCGGCGTGCGCGTCATCACTTGCAGGCAGACGCCACGGCGAAACGGCGCATTTTCCAAAGCCGGTGACTTCGACTTGGTGCGAACTTTATTACGCCCTTTACGGACGAGTTGATTGATTGTCGGCATTTGCTAAAAGCGATTTACCCTGCGAAACCCGGTGTGCCGGGAAACGGAGCGGTGATATTTAGCAGAGGCAACCGACCTTGCAACAGGTATTTGAATTTTTTTGGGTCGGGAACGCTCATCAGTCCTTCAAAGTTGCAGCGTTCACTTCGACTCGGCGGCGGTGGCGCCTCCATCTTTGGATTGCGCGAGGAACTCTACGAGGTTCCGCAAGTCCTGCTTCGTCAGCACCTGGCGCAATTCCTCCGGCATGGCAGACAGCCCGCGTTCGCGTGTTTTGATTTCGGATTTCTTGATCGGAATCAATCCGTCCTCGGGTGAATTGATCTCCAGAGTCTGCGGCGACTCGCTCTTCAATTGCCCGGCGTAAGCCATGCCGTTCTTCAACGTCACGATCACGCTCTCGTAGCCCTCCGCGATGTGCTTGTTCGGGAACACGATCGATTCCAAAATGTAGTCGCGATCCTTCCGCGCTCCCATGCCGGTCAACTCGGGACCAACCTCGCCGCCTTCGCCGTTGAACTTGTGGCAGCGCACACAGGAAGCTTCCACTTTCTCGAGGAAGATCTTTTTGCCTTCCTCGGCATTGCCACCCACGAGGCACTCGCGATACGAGCGCATATCGTCCGCCGCCGGCCGGCTCACCTCGAACTTGCGCAACTTGTCCTTCACCAGCGGCGCCTCGCGTTTGCCCGCGGCCTCGATCAAGTCAAGTTGAAGCTCCGGCTGCACGTCTTTGGCCAGCAATTTATCCAGCCACTGCGCAATGACCTGATCCGCTTCGGCGTTGGTCAGCGCGCCGAGCATCGCGAAAGCATTCTGCTTCTCACTGAGCGAACCGTTTTCCAGCGTCGGATGGAGTTGCGCGAGCGCATCGTTCGGCTGCAACTGCGCCTGAATCTTCGTGGCTTCTTTGCGTAACGCCTCGTCTTGGGAAGTCAGCGCAACCTGCACGGCTTCGGCGAGTTGCGCATCCTTCGTCCGCGCCATCGACTTCAGCGCTTCGATGCGCAGATTGGAGTCAGCGCCCGTGTCAGCGACGATCTCGATGCTGCGCGCGCCTTCGCCAATGATGTTCAACACACCGGCCGCTTTGGTCGCCGCAAGTTTAATCGCGTTTGGAGAACTTTTTTGCAACGCGTTCAAATGTGGCTGCAATGCGGCAGCCGCGATCTGCGGATCGCGCTTCTCGATGGGACGCCACAAACCCGTGATGCGGTCGCGCCCAGAAGGCTTCGCCCACTCCCCAAGCAACGTGATGGCTTCCGCGCGAATCGATTCACGCGCTTTGCTCGTCGCGGCAAATCCCGCCAGCGCGGCAGCATTTTCGCTTTGGCCCACGCGATAGTTGGCGTTGATCACGCGGCGCAGCAGGCCGTCCCGCGGTCCCGAATGCTCCGCGTCACCAGCGGGAAACGCCGTGAGCTTGTCATCCTGTTCGATCAATGCCGCGAGCTTCGGCAGCGCATTCGTGATCGGCAGATCGTTAATGGCCCGCGCCGCCTCGGCGACGATCAGCGGATTGGCATCCTGCAAAAACTGCGCGATGTCCGGTGATTCCGCGCGGCGCAACGCCAGCAACGTGGCCATGCGCACCGCGTCCGAAGAATCGTTCATCACCTCGCTGAAAGTTTTTTGCATCTTCGTGGTTTCCGGCGACCCACCATCACGGCTGAGAAACGCCAGCCCCGGCTCCGTTCCCGCGAGACGCAACAATCCGCTCAGAGCCATGACTCCGCCGTGTCGCAGATAAACGTCCTGGTCATTGTTCGCTCGCAACATGTCGAGAATCGAATCGAGTTGATCGAGTTTCGGCAGTTTGCTCAAGGCCATCGCGGCGAAATAACGAGCGCGCGGACTTTCGTCGCTCAACAATCGCGCGAGCGCTTTTCCATCACCCCGGCGCGCGTCACCCAGAACCTTCGCCGCTTGAGCGCGCAGTTCTGGGTCGTTGTCCTCCAGCAAACGATTCAACTCCGACACGGCGAGATCTGAGCGTGTGCAAATAAGCCCCAGGCCCCAAGTGGCATGAATGCGCGAGAACTGATTCTCGCTGCGGCGCACAATCTTCGTGAACGCGCGCACCGCTGTCACCGGCCCTTCCGCCACGATTGCAAACTGCGCTTCCTGCCGCACGCGCATGTCGGGATGACTGAGCAACGGCACGAGTTTGTTCATGCTCATGCTGTCGAACCCTTGCGCAAATAACTTCTTCGTTTCACCGACGGCCTTCGCTTTCACCGTCTCCGGATCGAACACACGATAGA
>DATHKK010000022.1:0-2065 GCA_035489355.1 Candidatus Limnocylindria bacterium | reverse complement strand
AGAACTTTCTTATAGCTCTCTGTGCCCAGCGGTTTGATCTCTTCGAGAATTTCCTTTGCCGTCATAAATTTCCCCCATCCAACGATTGACGCGGAGCGCACACCACGCCTCCAAGTTGAGGCCCGGCGCAGGGAGAAGCGGCTGCTTCCTGAACGGGCGGCTTAGACCTCGAGCACCTTCTCGAACTTGGTGAGGTTGCGCGGGCCGTTCGCGGTCACCAGCGCCATGTCTTCCAGACGC
This sequence comes from Candidatus Limnocylindria bacterium, assembly GCA_035489355.1. GTDB lineage: Bacteria > Verrucomicrobiota > Verrucomicrobiia > Limisphaerales > SIBH01 > JANNGC01. The sequence continues at coordinate 1,825 of DATHKK010000022.1, read as the reverse complement.
ACACTGCCCACGCCGGGATAGTAAAGCCCCGGCTCAACCGTCACGACATGACCCGAAAGCAATTTGTCTTTTGAATGCGCGCCGACACGAGGCGCTTCGTGAAGTTCCATCCCCACGCCGTGGCCAGTGCCGTGGAAAAAACCCTCCATCCGGCCGTTGTGGCGGCAGGTCTTGAAACCTTCATGCGTGAAAAGATCCTGCACTTGCCCGTGAATCTCCTCAGCCGCAGCGTTGTGCCTCATCGCGGTAAACGCAATGTCCTGTCCCTTGGCCACGGTCGCGTAAAGTTTGCGCACCGCTTCGCTCGCGCGTCCTTTCACGAACGTTCGCGTGATGTCGCCGAAATAACCGGTGCGCTGCGAGCGCGGAAAAACATCGATGACGATCGGCTCCTTCGCTCGCAGCACGCCGTGTCCGCACTCGTGCGGGTCACACGCCTGATCGCCGCCCGCCACAATGGTGTGGCTCGCGATGCCGCCAGCCTGAAGAATCGCCGTATCGATAATGGCGCGCAGCTTCTCGGACGTAAGGGGATTATTGCGGTGAAGTAATTTGCGATTGCGGCCGACGCGCGCATTCTTCAGCGCTTGCATGCCTTCGGCCAAGCCCACTTCCGCCATCATCAACGCGGCGCTGATCTTCTTTACTTCCTCGGCTGACTTGCGCGCGCGCTGGGGGAAGAACGCGCCCGGCTGGCACTTCACTTTGATCTTGAGGCGGCGCAACTCGGTGGCGAGTCCCAAGGGAAAGTTGTAAGGCACGGCGACCTTCTTGATCCGCTTCTCGCGCAGAATGGCGCGGATGATTTGGGCAGTGGAAATTTTCTGTTGCCCATCGCGCTGCAGTTGATTGGCCCACTGCGTCCGGGAAATTACTTTGCAGTGCGCGGCCTGTTTGCGCGCCCGTCCCAATTCCAAATCGTTCATGACGATGTGGCACTTGCCGCGCAGTCGAAGATAAATGAATGGGTCCGGCACGAACATGCCTACGGCGTAGAGCATGTCCGCATTACGATCGCTATCCGCCACGATGAGCAGATTGTCCGTCATCTTCTGATTTAGACTCCGAAGAGCCGCTCCCCGGCGTCGCCCAAACCGGGAACAATAAAACCGCGCGAGTCCAACTTCTCATCGATGGCCGCCGTAAAAATCGGAAGCGTCGCGTAACGCGCACGCACGGCACGAATGCCTTCGGGCGCCGCCACCAGGTTGACCAGTCGCACATGCTCGGCGCAGCGTTCAAAGAGCAAGTCCAGCGCGGCCAGGGCGCTGCCGCCGGTTGCGAGCATTGGGTCGATCAAGATGATTTCAAACCCGCTCAAATTCTCTGGCAAGCTTTTATGATACGCCGCCGCCTCGAAAGTTTCTTCGTGCCGCTTCAAGCCGATGAAGCCAACACGCGCGTGCGGGATGAGTTGCAGGATGGACGGCAGCATTCCAAGTCCCGCGCGCAATACCGGCACCAGAATGACTTCGCGTTCCAATTCGAAACCATCCGCGCTGGCCAGCGGCGTCTGGACGCGCACCTTCTTCATGGGAAACGATCGCGTCGCCTCGTACACCATGAGCGTGGCCACTTCCGCCAGGCAGCGCCGAAACTCTTCCGTGCGCGTGCTCTCGTGACGCAGGCGCGTGAGGCTGTGCTGAACGAGCGGGTGCTCGATGACCGTGACGTTTTTCACCGTGGCAGTGCCCGGGGCCAAATGAAATACATGCGGCCCATCTGCAATTTTGGCGCGTCCAAGCCGAGGTCCACTTTCACCGTCGTGTGCGCCTCGCTCTGACCGAAGATGCCGAGCAAATCGCCCAAGCCAAACACGGGTTGA
>DATHKK010000021.1:0-2894 GCA_035489355.1 Candidatus Limnocylindria bacterium | reverse complement strand
CCGCCGCATCGTAAATCGCGTGCGAGGCGTCCCAGCCGAACTGCACGGGTCCCGGCGGCGGTTGGTTAAAAGTGAAAGTCCAGGTCGTGCCTGCGCCGCTCACGGTGTTGGCCGCGTTGCCGTTCACGAGCAAGTCGCCCGCTTCCACGCCGGTCACTGAAACGGTAAACGTGACGGTGACCTGGGTGAGGCTGCTCAACGTGCTGCTCGCGACCGGCGTCAAAGCGCCGATTCGCGGCACATCGAGGAAATTGGAATAGTCGTAAGTGACATTCGTCCCGCTGAAAACATTCCCCGAAAGATCCTTGATGAGTGTGCTCGCGTCCCACGCCACCACGACCGTTCCGGTGGGCGGAACGGCAAAGCGATAAATGTGGGCGGTGTTGCCATTCGAGGCCGTCACGGAAGTGGCGGAAGAACCGTTTATCCGCAAATCCGTCACGCGCGCGTTCGTCACCGCCTCGGTGAAATTGACTCGGATTTGCGCGAGATTGGTCACGGCGGTCCCCGAAGGCGGAACAACAGACTGAACTTCGGGCGGAATCAGGTCTGCAATGGCCCCCGTCAATTCCGGGTTCGCAAAAAAGTCCGCGTCATTCGTGCTCACGTTGAAAACCTGCACGGCCATGACGTTCGTGCCCAGGCGGAGACGGTTGGTGAACGCGTTGATCTGCGCGGGGCTGGTGAAGAAAGTCGCTGTGGCGGCGTTGCCTTGGAATGGAACGAAGCTCCCGATCGCGCCCATGTTTTGCCGCCGCACCTCGGTTCCGTTAATCCACGTGATGTAGCCGTCGTCAGCCCAGGGCCGGTTGGTCAGCGCAATGTATTGCAACGCGTTGGTGAGCACGAAAGTGCCGCGGAGGAAGAGGCAGGTGTAGTTGCTCCGCATGTCGCCGAGGAACGTGCCGCTTGCCGGCGCAAAGCCGAAATGGAATGGGGCCGGCCCGCTCTCCCAGGATGAATCATCGAACGTGTTGGTGCGCCATTCGGTCGGCGGGACGGAAGCCTCATTCGTTCCGCGAAAAAATCTCCAAGTTGAGTTCGAGGAGACGAGGACTTGGGCGATTTGCGCCTGTGAGGTCGAAGCCAGCGGCACGAACAACAAGATCAGCAGCCAGTTCCAGCATCGAATCTTTCTCACAAGTTTACGCGCGTCGGGTTGAGCCATGATGACAAAGAGCCGCGCGGCGGAACGGCCGGTCGGCGTCTGGGATCGGCACGAGAGTGACGTGCGTGTTACGATTGTGCAACCGAACGCGCGCGTTACGTGTAAAAATTTGGGATAGGCGAGGCGGCCAGGGCAGCGCAATATCTCTGCCAGATTTCACACTCACGGATAAACCATGAACACATCATCTCATCTTCTGAGCCGTCGGGACTTCACCAAGACAACCTTGCTCACCGGGGCCGCGCTGGTTTCTGGCGCGATGGCCGCCGACGCGCCGGCGAAACGCATCCGCACCGGCGTGATCGGATGCGGCAGTGTTTCAAATTCGTATCTTCCCGTGCTGACGAAGTCGCCTTACGTCGAGGTCGTCAGCTTGTGCGACATTCGGCCCGAGCGCGCGCGCACGCAGGCTGAGAAATTCAAAGTGGCGCATCATTATCCCAACATCGAGGCGATGCTCGCGGGCGAGCCGTTCGACTTCCTGATCGATCTCACGGACATGCAGGAGCACGAGAAGTTGAATCGGCGCGGATTGGAAGCGGGCAAACACGTTTGGAGCGAAAAGCCGATTGCGAACACGCTCGGCGCTGGACAGAAGCTCCTGCGTCTGGCGAAGGAAAAAAATCTTCGTCTCTGGGGCGCGCCGATCACGGTGCAGTGCCCGCAGTTCGCTTTCATGGCCAAGGTGCTCGCGGAAGGGAAACTCGGCCGTGTCGCCGCCGCGCACGCCAATTACGGACACGAAGGCCCGAACTGGTCTGCGTTCTTTTACGAAAAGGGCGGCGGCAGTTTGCCGGACCTTGCCGTTTACAATCTCACCACGCTCACCGGTTTGCTCGGCCCGGTGAAAAACGTGAGCGCGATGCTCAGCATCGTTACGCCCCACCGCAACATCACTGGCAAGGGCACGCTCCAGGTGACTGAGGAAGACAACGCGATGGTGTTGCTCGATCACGGCCAGGGAATTATTTCACACGTGCAGTCCGGATTTAACTACTTCAACCCGCACGGCCATGACGGCAGCAAAGAGACGCGCCACACGATCAGCATCGTCGGTTCCAGCGGCTTCATGGCATTGGTCGGCTACGACTGGGCGCCGCAAGGCGTCGATCTCGCCACGCACGCCAGTCCCAAACTGGAGCGCCATGCGACCGACACGCAGGGGTATATCTGGCAGCAAGGTGCGGCGCTCGCGGCAGAATGTTTGGTCACGGGCAAAGAACTGCTCGTCACACCCGAGCACGCGCTGCACGTGTTGGAAATCATCACCGCCGCGCGCGAATCTTCCGCCAAGGGCAAACGCATCGCGCTGGATTCGACGTTCAAGTGGCCCGTCGTGTGAACGTCAAGAACTTGAAAACCGACTTTGTAAAGGCCCGGTTTCGTTGCGTTCAAGCGCCGACCATGAATGTGCCCGAACGGATCGGCAGTGGAGATCCGTCCGTCTGCGTCATCTTCAGCGAAATGAGGACGAGACGCGCCGCTGCTGAACGTGTTGTTTCATCAGAACAAATCCATCGCGCGAATCCTGAAATCATTTTCGCCTCGTGGTGCGGCAAGCCTGTTCAACGAAATGCAATTTCCATCACGACCAGGCTGGGATGAACTGGCAGCAGTTCGCGCCGGTCGCATTTGCGAAATCCCCGGTGACGATATTCTTCAGACCGGCTTTCATTTGGTTCACGGCTACGAATAGTTAAAAGAGATGATTCGCGATGGCTCCTGT
>DATHKK010000020.1:0-2656 GCA_035489355.1 Candidatus Limnocylindria bacterium | reverse complement strand
AACCAGAATATTCTCGATGGGTCGGTGCTCAATAATTTTGGCATCGCGAACGCCAGGGTGATTGCGCCCGGAAACGTCTCGCGCTCCATCATGCACCTGCGCATGAACACCAATGGCGTGGCGAAAATGCCGCCGCTCGCGCGCAACGTGATCGATACGAACGCCGTCGCCGCCCTCGCGCAATGGATCAATAGCTTCGTGCCGGGCGGGCTGCCGGCGCCTTGGGAGCATCAGGACATTGGCAACGTCGTGCTCGCGGGGAACGCCACTTACACGACAAACACGTCCACGTTCACCGTTGCGGGCGCGGGCGCGGACATCTGGAGCACGGCGGATTCGTTTCACTACGTGTGGCAGGACGCCGCGGGCGATTGTGAGATCATCGCGCGCGTCGCCACGATCACGGACTCGAATCCGTGGGCCAAGGCCGGGGTGATGATTCGCGAGAGCGTTGCTCCGAATGCGGCGAATGCGCTCATCGCGCTCACGCCGCAACACGGCGTAGTGTTCCAATGGCGCACGGCGAATGGCGGCGGCAGCTCCTTCGTGGAAGGACCGATCGTGCCCGCGCCGTATTGGGTCCGGCTCACGCGCACGAATAATTTGTTCAAAGCATTTCACTCAGCCGACGGCAGCGCCTGGACACAACTCGGTGCCGATCTCACGATGAGCATGGCCAGCAATGCGACCTTCGGCCTGGCCGTCACGGCCGTGAACACGAATGCGCTTAATACTTCGACGTTCGACTTCGTGCGCGCGAACGGAGCGGGCGCCACGGGCGCTGATGACACCGATGGCGATGGAATGCCGGACAGCTACGAGTTGGCGAACAGCTTCAACAAAGACGATCCGACGGACGCCGCGCAGGATGCCGACGGCGATGGCATGACCAATCTCCAGGAATTTCTCGCAGGCACGAATCCCCGCGACGCGGCCAGCGCCTTGCGCCTGACGCGCATCGCGCGGCAAAGCAACGACGTGGTGCTGACGTTCCTGAGCGCCACGGGAAAAATTTATGCGGTCCAGCTGGCGACGAATTTGCCTCCCGCCTTCTGGCAAACGCTGACGAATGTCGGTCCGCTCAGCAGCACCAACTTCGTGCTCACCAATTCAGGCGGAGCAGAAACGCCCCGCGGATTCTACCGGCTGAAGTTGTTGCCGTGAGTTGACTGGCTCTCTCGATCAGCGCGATGAGCGACTCCAGCAACGTGCTGCCGGTTTGTAACCGGGCAGTCGGGTCTATCTCTTCCATCGCGCAGAGAAAAAGGTTCACACGTTCTGAGCGTAGCGCGTTTCTGCCTGTTAAAAACTGGCAGCACGTTAATCCTCGGTATCCCCGATTCATTTTGCCACGCGCGCGGTCGTGTCGTAGAAACTCCCTTCCCGCTCGGCGGGATGTGAATGAAACCGCAAGTCGAAATCTACGATACGACCCTGCGTGATGGCAGCCAGGGCGAAGGCATCAACTTTTCCGCCGCGGACAAGCTCCGCATTGCGGACAAGATTGACGCGTTCGGCATTCACTACATCGAGGGCGGCTGGCCGGGATCGAATCCCAAGGACATGGAGTTCTTCAAACAGGCCGCACGGCGCAAGTGGAAGAACGCGAAGATCGCGGCTTTCAGCATGACACGGCGCAAAGGCATGGCCGTCGAGAAGGACGAGTTGATGCGCAACTTGCTCGAGGCGAGAACACCTGTCGTCACCATCGTTGGCAAGACGTGGCTGTTGCACGTCACTGAAGTATTGCGCGCGAAGCCGGATGAGAATCTGGCGATGATCAGCGACACGATCCGGTATCTGAAAGATCACGGGAAGAGAGTCATCTACGATGCGGAGCACAGCTTCGATGGCTATAAGGATGCACCAGAATACGCACTCGCCACGTGGCTGGCGGCGGAAAAAGCGGGCGCCGAGTGCATCGTGCTCTGCGATACGAATGGCGGCTGTTTGCCGATGGAGATCAGCCGCATCACTGCGGCGGCGAAGAGCAAATTGAATTGCCGCATCGGCATTCACACACACGACGACATCGGCGTCGGCGTGGCGAACGCGATTGCCGCCCTGGATGCAGGCGCGACTCATGTGCAGGGCACGATCAATGGCTATGGCGAGCGCACGGGCAATTGCAGCCTGACCAGCGTGATTCCCATCGTTCAGTTCAAGATGAAGAAAAGCGGCGTGCCGGAGAAATCATTGCCGAAGCTGAAGGAGCTTTCTGAGTACGTGGATGAGATAGCAAACATGCGCCACGATCCGCGGCGTCCGTGGGTGGGCCAAACGGCGTTCGCGCACAAAGGCGGCATGCATGTTCACGCGATCGATCGGGTGGCGCGCAGTTACGAACACATCACACCCGAGGCGATCGGCAATCATCGTCGCGTGCTGGTGAGCGACATGTCGGGGCGGACGAATGTTTCGCTCAAGGCGAAAGAGTTTGGCTTCAATCTGTCCAACGAAATGCCGGAGTTGAAAACGATCACGGATCGCGTCAAGGAACTGGAGGGCCAAGGCTTTGAGTATGAGGCGGCGGAAGCATCGCTGGCGTTGCTCATCCAAAAAACGTTGGAGCATCGCACCATGCCGTTCGAGGTGAATGCTTACCACGTCTCCATGCGGCGCGAGGGCCAGAGCTCTGTCTGTGAAGCGACGGTGA
>DATHKK010000019.1:0-2790 GCA_035489355.1 Candidatus Limnocylindria bacterium | reverse complement strand
GACTGAATTCGCGGGAAAGAATCCGTAAACAGCGCGCGCCTGAATCAGTTTGCCGCTCACCATTTTCTCCAGCAACTCCTGCGCGTCAGCGAAGAGTTTGCGCGCTTCCTCGCCATGTTTCTCGTGCTGAAGAATGGCCGGATAGCGTCCGCGCAACTCCCACGTGTGAAAGAATGGCGACCAATCAATAAATGGAACCAGCTCCGTCAATGGGAGATCATTGAGCGTACGCGCACCGAGAAATTCAGGCTGCGGAATGTCCGTCTTGTTCCAGTCGAACTTCGGCGCAAGCTGGCGAGCTTCCTCGATGCTGACGAGCTTCGTCTTTTGCCCGGCGTGTGTCGCGCGCAGGCGATCATAGTCCACTTTGAGCTGCTGCACGAAGGCGGGCTTCAGCTCTTTGCTGATCAGACTGCTCACGACCGGCACGGCGCGGCTGGCATCGAGCACGTGCACGACGGGTTCGCTATAGTGCTGCGCCACTTTCACAGCCGTGTGCGCGCGGCTCGTGGTTGCGCCGCCGATGAGCAACGGCAGCTTGAATCCCTGCCGCTCCATCTCGCGAGCGACGTGCTGCATCTCATCGAGCGAAGGCGTGATCAGTCCGCTCAGGCCGATGACATCGACGTTGTGCTCCTTGGCCGCGGCAAGAATTTTTTCACACGGCACCATGACGCCGAGATCGATGACCTCGTAGTTGTTACAGCCGAGCACGACGCCGACGATGTTCTTGCCAATGTCGTGAACGTCGCCCTTCACGGTGGCCATGAGCACTTTGCCTTGCGCCCGCACGGATTTGCCGGCGGCGACCTGTTCTGCTTTCTCCGCTTCCATGAACGGCGTGAGATAAGCAACGGCGCGCTTCATCACACGCGCGGATTTCACGACTTGCGGCAAAAACATTTTGCCCGCACCGAACAGATCACCGACGACATTCATGCCGTCCATAAGCGGCCCTTCGATCACGAGCAAGGGCTTGCCGTATTTCGCGCGCGCTTCTTCGGTGTCCTCGTTGACGAACGCGTCAATGCCTTTGACGAGCGCGTGCTTGAGACGTTCTTCAACGGGAAGACTGCGCCAGGCTTCATCGATCTTCGCCTCCGCAGCGCCGCCGGTGGTTTTCTTTTTCAGTTCCTCGCCGTGCGCGACAAGGCGCTCGGTGGCGTCGGGACGGCGGTTGAGCAGCACGTCTTCGACGAGTTCCAGCAGGTCCTTGGGAATCTCCTCGTAAACTTCCAACATGCCGGCGTTGACGATGCCCATGTCGAGCCCGGCCTTAATGGCATGGAACAGGAACGCGCTGTGCATCGCCTCGCGCACATGATTGTTGCCGCGGAAGCTAAACGAAATGTTGCTGATGCCGCCGCTTACCTTCGCGTGCGGCAGGTTCTCTTTGATCCACTTCGTCGCGTTGATGAAATCGACGGCGTAGTTGTTGTGCTCCTCGATGCCGGTCGCGACGGTGAGAATGTTCGGGTCGAAAATGATGTCTTGTGGCGGAAGCCCGACCTTGTTCACCAACAGGTCATAGCTGCGTTGGCAAATTTCCGTTTTGCGCTGAAATGAATCGGCCTGGCCACGCTCGTCGAAGGCCATGACGACGACGGCGGCACCGTAACGCCGCACCAGCTTCGCCTGTTCGAGGAACTTCGCTTCGCCTTCCTTGAGCGAGATCGAATTGACGATCCCCTTCCCTTGCAGGCAGCGCAGTCCCGCTTCGAGCACCGTCCACTTGGACGAGTCGATCATGATCGGCACCTTGGCAATGTCCGGCTCGGCGGCGACGAGATTAACGAACTTCGTCATGGCCGCGACTCCATCGAGCATCCCTTCGTCCATGTTGATGTCGATGATCTGCGCGCCGTTCTCCACCTGTTGCTTCGCGACGGCGAGTGCCTCGTCGTATTGCCCGCCGAGAATCAACTTCGCAAATTTAGGCGAACCGGTAACGTTAGTGCGTTCGCCCACGTTCACGAAGTTCGTCTGTGGTGTAAGGCTGAACGATTCCATTCCGCTGAGCCGAAGGTACGGCTCGACCGATGGAACCTTGCGTGGTGCCAGGCCGCGGACCGCTTCGGCAATGGCCTTGATGTGTTCTGGTGTTGTGCCGCAGCAGCCGCCCACGATGTTGATCAGCCCCTGCTCGGCCCACTCACGGATTTGCGGCGCCAGCGTTTCCGGTGTTTCGGAAAATCCTGTCGGCAGCAGCGGTTCAGGCAATCCAGCATTCGGATAGATGCAGACGAATTTGTCCGCAAGCCGCGCGATCTCTTCCACGTGCGGACGCAACAGGTCCGGACCGAGCGCGCAGTTGAAGCCAATCGTGAGCGGCTGCGCGTGACTGACTGAATTCCAAAATGCTTCGACCGTTTGACCTGTGAGCGTGCGGCCCGACCTGTCGGTGATGGTTCCGGAAATCATCAGCGGCAGCTTGATATCACGCGCGTCGAAAACTTCCTGGATGGCAAAAAGCGCCGCCTTCGCGTTCAGGGTGTCAAAAATGGTTTCGACCAGCAGCAGATCCACGCCGCCCGCCATCAGGGCGCGTATCTGGTGGATGTAAGACTCGCGCACCTGATCGAATGTGACAACACGAAAACCGGAATCATCGGCATCCGGCGAATTCGAAAGCGAGACAGTCAGCGGCCCGAGCGCACCCGCCACAAACCGCTGCCGCCCCGTCGCCGTTCCAACGCGATCCGCCCATTCGCGGCACTGCCGCGCGGATTGTTCGTTGATCTCCCAGGCGAGGCTGTTGAGAAATGGATTCTCGATGACGCCCTGGTAGAA
>DATHKK010000018.1:0-9976 GCA_035489355.1 Candidatus Limnocylindria bacterium | reverse complement strand
ACTACACCGCCGGTGGCAAGATAAAAGGTTTCCTCGAAGACGTGAACCAGGAGCAACGGCTCTGCGGATTGGCGGACCTGGCGCGCCTGGAGAAAAATCATTTCGAAGCGAAGGTGCGCAACCTCCCGGTTCCCGAGCCGCACCTGGAAGTTTCCTCCGTGGTGAAAGCCCCGCGCATTCTCCACATCATTCAAAGCGTCACCGGCGGCGGCGGCGCACGCGCGATGATCGCGCTGGCGAAACATTCGCGACGGGTCGGTGACTTTGAGCATCGCGCGGTTTCTTTACTGCCTGCCGACGCAACAGGACTCGAACTCGCCAACCAGGCCGACCTTCCGATCCTGAATGCACCTAGTCACGCCGAACTGTGCCAGGCGATGGCCAATGCCGATCTCGTACTCGTTCATTGGTGGAACAATTCAGAACTCGCGGCGCTGTTCCGCCGCGAACTGCCGCCCATGCGGCTCGCCTTGTGGCTCCACGTCGGCGGCTATCATGCCCCACAAGTGCTCACGCCCGAGTTGATTGATTTCGCCGATCTCACCGTGGCTTGCAGCCCTCACACTTACGCGCACCCGGTTTTCGCGAATCTTCCCCATGAGACGCGCGCGCAACGCACCGCGATGGTGTTGGCGGGCGCCGATTTCGATCGATTGCACGGCTTAGCGCCGCACTCGCATGAAGGATTTCAAATCGGCTACATCGGCACGCTCGACCCGGTCAAGATGCACTCTGACTTCGTCGCGATGAGCTGCGCCGCGCAAGTGCCGGAGGCGAAGTTCATAGTCTGCGGCGGCGGAGATTCCCGCTGGCTCGCGAGCGAAGCCGAGAAGCTGGGACGCAGCACGAGCTTTGATTTCAAAGGCCACGTAGAAGATGTCCGCGTCATTCTCGAAACGCTCGACGTGTACGGTTATCCGCTCTGCGCCGACACTTACGCCGCGGCGGAATTAAATCTCCAGGAAGTGATGTTCGCCGGGATTCCCGTCGTGGCGTTCCCGCACGGCGGCATCGGCAAACTCATTCAGCACAACGAAACCGGTTTGCTCGTCGAAACGCCGGAAGGTTACGCCCGCGCTCTTGAGTTCCTGCACCAGAATCCCGCCAAGCGCGTGCGCCTTGGCGCCAACGCCGCAGCATTCGCTCGCAAGTTCTGGGGCGCAGAAAATGCCGCGCGGGAATTCAACGTTCAATTTGAACGCTTGCTGACCCAGGCGAAACGCGAACGCGAATGGGATGGCCGAAGGACCAACGAGGTTACCGTCGATTTAAGGCGCGATCTCGCCATCCATCCCGGCGCGCGCATGTTCGTGGAATCTCTGGCGGAGGGCGCGCAACCGTTCCTCGACAGTCTTACGTCGTCGCGACTTGAGAACATTCTCGCCGCCGAAGAACGCATCGCAGGTTTGCCTCGCTTGATGCACTACACCGGCGTCCTCGCGTATCGAAACGCGCATCCGAAAGACCCGTTGCTCCAACTGTGGGCCGGCCTTGGCTTCCTGCACTCGGGCAATGCCACCGATGCACTCGGCGCCTTCGCACTCGCGCAGCAAAATGGTTTCACGCATTGGCGCATCCATTGGTATCGCGGAGTGACGGCTGAACTCGCTGAGAAAGGCAATGAGGCGGCTGGAGAGTTGAAACTTGTTCTCAAGGCCGCACCGGACTTCACGCCGGCGCGCGAGATGTTGGAAAGCCTGGGCTACGTCGAAACGTCCACTCGAGTTGAACCGATACTGCCCGAGGCCGCACGCGGTTGCGTCCAGCAAGCCGAACGATTTCTGCAACAGGGCGATCTCGCGAACGCTCGCAACTGGCTCGAGCGCGCGCTCGATATCGCGCCCAATCATCCCGAACTGATGGAAGCGCTGCAAGAACTGGATTTCCAACTTCAGCATTCAGACGAAGCCCGAATCGGAACGGGTCGCACAGGCCACCTGCCTGTGCCGTCCAGCTACCAACCGGATGGAACGGGGAACACGTTGCCCTTGGAAACCGGCGCACAGAAAAATTCGGGCGCTTCCTCCATTCCGAGCGGCGGGTCGCCGCTCGTGTCCGTCCTCGTTTCCACCTACGCATCGGAAAAATATCTGCGCGCCTGCCTCGAAGATCTCCAGGCGCAAACCATCGCGGACAAAATCGAAATCATCGTCATCGACAGCGGTTCGCCGGAAAACGAGCGCGCCGTCGTCGAGGATTTTCAGAAGCGTTACTCGAACATCCGTTACGTGCGGACCGAGCGCGAAACACTTTACGCGGCGTGGAACCGCGGCGTACAGATGGCGCGCGGCAAGTACGTGACCAACGCGAACAGCGACGATTCGCACCGCGCCGATGCACTGGAATTTTTGGTAAACGCGTTGGAAACAAATCCTGAAGCGGATCTCAGTTACGGCGACTACTACACGACGCACGTTCCGAACGACACGTTTCCGCCGAAAGCGCCGCTGCGCTGGGTGCAACATCCGCCATATCATCCGGCCATTCTCCATTTCTATTGCGTCACGGGCTGCCATCCGATGTGGCGGCGCAACGTGTTCGACAAAATTGGTTTGTTCGACACCCAATACACCGCGCCTGGCGACTACGAGTTTCTCCTGCGCTTCGCCAGCCACGGCTTACGTGCCGTCCATGTCCCGCAACCGATCAGCCTGTTTTACCAAAACCAGGAAGGACTCAGCTTCAAGTCGCGCGAGCGCAGCGAACGTGAGTTCAAAGCGATCCAGGCGAAGTATCGCGCGCAGATACCGATCGAACGCCTCTTTCGCGTGGACCCGTCGGACACCCGCTCGGTGGCGCGCGGGTGGACGGCTTTGGGCAATCTGGCGATGTGTTACGTGCCGCCGTGGTTTGACAACGCCTGCCAGGATTTTGCCTTTGCGCTGCACTGCTATCAGACCGCTCTCCGGCACAATGCAGGAAACGCCGCTGCGCGTTTCAATTTAATGCTGACGACGGCGCTGCACGAACCAGCGAAGATCGAGGAAGTGCTTCTGCAACTGCCGCCCGAGGAATTGCGCCGCGCTAAGAGAGCTATCGCTAGTTGCCGGTTTGAATTGATCGCCGTCGATGTTCCCCCGGCCATCGAACCACCGGAGTACGGACGATTGAACAGTCTGCCGCGTGGCGCGGACTGTACGCGGGTTCTCCCGCAATCTCTGAACGCGCCGGGTATGGTGAATTCACCCGTGCGGTGGCTCGGCGAATTTTTTGCTCTCAGCGAATCTGCGTCAGCGGCCCGCGCGCTCGTGCCGACGCTCGCGAGCCAGGTCACGCTCGCTGCATTGGACAAGTCGCTTTACTCGGAAGTTATCGGGGCTTCGATGCCCGCGGCCGACCGTGAAGCACTGCGCGAAAGTTTTCTGTGTTATCCATTTCTGCGCGGTGGCGTGACGATTTCACATGGTGCAGCAACTGATTTCCAAGTGCCGACGGACACGTCATTCCGCGTCGGATGGACCAGTTCGGCAGTGGATGGCCTTCCCGAGAACTGGGTCAAGGCCTGCAATCAGATGGATGAAATCTGGGTGCCGAGTCAGTTTAACGTGGAGACGTTTGCTGCCAGCGGTGTCGAGCGCGACAAGCTGTTGGTCGTGTCTGAGGCAGTGGACGAACAAGAGTTCGATCCCGCGCGCCATACGCCGTTGTCGCTACCGAATCGCGCGGCGTTCAACTTTCTTTCCATCTTCGAGTGGTCCTCGCGCAAAGGCTGGGACGTGTTGCTCTCCGCGTACCTCCGCGAGTTCAGTGCCGAGGATGATGTTTGCCTTTATCTCCGCACGTATCTTTTCAGCAAGCCCGACGGTGATCCTTCTGAGGCGCTTTGGAAACTTATTCGCGAACACGCGGCCACGCTCGGACTGGGTGACAAGAAGTGGCCGCGCATCGAACTCCTCGCCGAGCAGGTGCCGCTGGCGGATTTGCCGCAACTGTATCGCGCGGCGGATTGTCTCGTCGCGCCGAGTCGTGGCGAAGGCTGGGGCCGGCCGCACCATGAAGCGATGATGATGGGTTTGCCGGTGATCGCCACGAACTGGAGTGGCAACACCGAGTTCATGAACGAGGAGAATTCGTATCTGCTCGACTACGAACTCACCGACATCAACCAGGTGGAATTGGAATTGTGGCACTATCGCGGCCAGCGTTGGGCCAACCCGAGCGAATCTCATTTGCGCACCCTCATGCGGCGCGTGCAGCAGCATCCTGCTGAAGCTCGCGAAAAAGGCAGCCGTGCCCGCGCGCACATGTTGAAGCACTTCAGCCGCGGGCCGATCGCTGATCAAGTTGTGCGTCGCTTGCAGGCAATTGAGCAGAAGCTCACGGTCCCGTCATGCCCTGCGACGACTCCGCGAATTTCCAATGTTGTTCCAGAAGCGCCCGTTGAAAAAAGGCCGACCATCCACGTCGCGTGGGAAGGATCGTTTCTCGATCTCGGCAGTCTCTCGCATGTGAATCGCGAGATCACGAGCGAGTTGGCGAGTGAGCCAGGCGTGAAGCTGACGCGCGTCGGCAAAAATGTTTTACCGGCGAATCTAGCGCCGTGGCCCGGGATGCAGGAGACGGCTCGTCGGCTCGTCGCGCTGCCGTCGAAGCAAACTCAGGTCACGGTGCGCCATAGCTGGCCGCCGTCTTGGGAGCGTCCGGTATCGGGCGCGTGGGTGCTGGTGCAGCCGTGGGAATTTGGCGCGCTGCCCGCCGAGTGGGTGAAGCAACTCGCTCGCGTGGACGAAGTCTGGGCGCCGTCGGAATACGTGCGGCGTGTTTACGTGGAGTCAGGCGTCGCTCCGCACAAAGTGAAAGTCGTTCCGAACGGCATCGACCCGGAGCGGTTTCATCCCAACGTCGTGCCGCTCCAACTCGCGACCAGCAAGTCCTTCAAGTTTCTTTTCGTCGGCGGCACCATTCATCGCAAAGGCCCGGATTTATTGCTCAAAGCGTTTCTCGACAGCTTTACCGCCGCGGATGATGTCTGTCTCGTGATCAAAGATTTTGGCGGCCAAAGCGTGTACGCGGGCCAGACCTTCGAAGCGCAGATCAAGGCGGCGCAAGCACAGCCGAACGCGCCGGAGATTCTTTATATCAACAAAGAACTTTCGCCCGAAGCGCTGCCCGGCCTTTACACCGCGTGCGATTGTCTCGTGCATCCGTATCGTGGCGAGGGCTTCGGCTTGCCGGTGCTGGAAGCGATGGCATGCGGCCTGCCGGTCGTGGTGACAAGCGGCGGTTCGACGGATGATTTCGCCACCGATGAATTCGCGTATCGGCTGCCCGCGTTGCGCAAGCAATTCGGCGACAGCATCAGCGGCATGAAACTGGTCAAGCCCGGCTGGCTGCTGGAGCCGGATGCGAACGCGCTCGCCGAACGCTTGAAGTGGATCGTGGCGCATCGTGATGAGGCGCGCGCGAAAGGAAGTGCCGCCAGCGATTATGTTCGCCGTGAGTGGACTTGGAATCGCGCGGCAAGGCTCGCCGGTCAGCGGTTGCAACATCTCGTCGCGGCTCGTGAAGCAGCATCGATCCCCGCGCCTCGACGCGCGCCGAAAATGCTGACGGCGCCGCCGGTCGCCAGTTTTGGAAATCTCGCCAGAGCACGCGAGTTGTTGAGCCAGGGGCAGATGCCGTGCGCGTGGAATGAAACCATTTTTGCGCTTTCGGTCCGTCCGTATCATCCCGAAGCATTCCTGCTGCTGGCGGAAATCGCGCGGACCGCGGGTGATTCTGTACGCGCGAAGAAACTCGCCGAGCACGCCTGCAAACTCGCGCCGAAGTGGAAACCCACGCAGCAGTTTCTCAAATCATCGGTGATCAAGAACGCGATCAAAGTCGAACTCCCGCCGCTCGCGGATTCATTTCTCACAAACGGCGCTCCTCGCCTCACCGTTTGCCTTATCACGAAAAACGAAGAACGGTTTCTTGGCTCGTGCCTGGAATCCATTCGCGACATCGCGCAACAGATCATCGTCATGGACACCGGTTCGACTGACGCGACGCGCGAGATTGCTGCGCTGTCCGGCGCGGAAGTGTTTTCGTTCGCGTGGTGTGATGACTTCAGCGCCGCGCGCAATGCCGCGCTGGAACGCGCCACCGGCGATTGGATTCTCTTCCTCGATGCTGATGAAGAACTGCTCGCGGATCAGCGCGAGCAGTTGCGCAAGCTGATGCAGGATCCGTCCGCGATGGCGTTTCGTTTGCCGATGATTGATGAAGGCCGCGAAGAGGAAGGCGTCAGTTACGTCCCGCGCCTGTTTCGCAATGCGCCGGGGCTGTTCTACGCTGGTTGCGTCCATGAACATGTCTTCCTGAGCGTCGAAGTGCGTCGTCAGGAATGGGGCCTGAGCAACAAACTCGGCGACGCGACGTTGTTACACCACGGCTACACGACCGAACTCATGCAGAGTCGCGGCAAGAGCTCGCGGAATTTGAAGCTGCTGCAAAAGGCGCTCGGCGAATCGCCGGACGATCCAAACCTGTTGATGAATCTAGGGCTGGAACTGGCGCGCGCCGGGCGTTTGCAAGATGGCATTGAGCAATACGACGCGGCGTTCCGCGCTTTGTCCGCGCTGCCGGCGAACGAAGTGGCCCCGGAATTTCGCGAGACGTTGCTCACCCAGTTCTGCACGCACCTCGTCACGCTCAAGGATTTCGCGCGCGTGGCGCGGGTGCTCCGTTCGTCGCTCGCGCGCGCCGGTGGTCTCACGGCCACGTTGCATTGGCTGCTCGGGTTGGCCTGCATTGAGTCCAGGAATTTTGCCGAAGGTGCGGAACAGATGCGTCAATGTCTCGTCACACGCCACAAGCCAGCGTTGTCGCCCGCGAACAAAAATATTCTCAAAGGCGGACCCAACCACTGCCTCGCGCTGTGCCTCGCGGCGTTGAAGCAGCGAGACGACGCGGGCAAAGCCTTTCGCGCCGCGCTGCAAGAGGAGCCGACGGCGCGGCCGGTGCGCTTGGATTACGCGCGCTTTCTCGCGGAGAGCGGACAAGAGGTTGAGGCGTTGAATGGGTTGCACCAACTCGTGACAGAAGACTCCTCCGACGTTCGCGCCTGGCATCTCGGCGGTCACGTGGCGCTGAGCAAGCCGGAGTTCCTGGAGTTCGCGTGCGATTGGACCAGCGAAGCCATGAAGTCGCACGGAGATCAACCGGCCATCATCGAACAACGCGCCACGGCCCTGCTGTTGAGTGGAAAACCTAACGAAGCGCTGCTGTTGTGGAAGAAACTGGACGACAGGCGGAATCATTCTTATCGCGCCGCCATCATCATTTGCGAAACGCTTTTGGATCAGCGGACGGAAGCCGGGATTTCGGACGTGGCTGGACCGGTGAATCAAGAGTTCGTTTTCTGGTACCGCCGCTTGCTCGGCGCCGACGCGTCGCAAATGATCGAAGTGTTAAACCAGCGCATGGACTCGCTGCGCCGCGTCGTTCCCGAAGCCGTCCGTCTGTTGGAAGCCGCCCTGGCTGAAACAGATGGCGAAATGGCGAAGTAATCCGGCTGGCAACAGGCAGCCCGAGAATTCTGTCCATCGGTGCGCAGCTTGAGGAGAGCAGGGTGATCGTTCAGCGTGCGGTGCGATTCTGTCGCGCTTCGCAAACAGCCTGACGCCATTCTTTTAGGCGGTCAGTGGCCCCGACTTCGTCCAGGTAAGCCTGATCGATTTCCGGCACGTTGAAGGGCGGTTCGTCGATGCGATGCTCGTGTTCCAGGACGTTCGCTGCATGCACACAAGTCAGCGCGGAGAAGTTTTTGTTGGGACAACGTCCCGGAAAATGATGGTGCAGCACTGCTTCCGCGATTGCGACCGGCAAACCCCAGAGTGCGAGGAGGTAGGCGCCCACTTCTGCATGGGAAACCCCGAGGACCTCGCGCTCGGCATCCCAAAGCGGCTTCATCTTTTCGCGACCGATCTCTCGCGCCGTTTCGAAGTCAGATGCAAGGTTCAGCACTATCACGAGAGTGCCAATATCCATCAGTAGCCCGGCGGTGAACGCGTCCTCCGCCACGGAAGCTTCCGCGTTCTCCATTTGCGCGATGCGCCGCGCCGTGCTGGCGGTCTTGAGGCTGTGCATCATCATCGCTTTGAGCGGGAACTGCACCGCACGCAACTGTTCGAACTGGGAAAAAATCTGGATGCCCAGCACCAACGACCGGACGGTTTCCATACCCAGGTGAAGAACGGCTTCTGTCGGGTTGCTAATGGGTTGGGACAGCCCAAAGAACGCCGAATTGACCATTTGCAGAATCTTTACGGTCATCGCTGGGTCGCGAGTGATGATAGCGCCAATATTCTCCGCTGCGGCGTAGGGCGATTCCACTTCCCGAAGAACCTGGAAGTAGGAGGACGGAAGACTGGGCAGCGTTTGCAGTTTGCCCACGATCTCTTGCAGTTTCTGGTCGCCAAGCCACTCGTCCATTTCCAACGTGCGCCGGAGCTTGGTCTTCAACGCTTTGGCATCAAATGGCTTGGAGAGAAACTGATGAGTGTTGCCCACGCATTTCATCGCCAACTCTTTGTCGCCATGCCCGGAAAGGATGAAGCGTGCCATCCGGGGATGAGAGTGCGAAACTTGGTGCAACAATTGGGCGCCATTGATTTGCGGCATGCGCATGTCTGACACGATGGCGTCGTAGTGGTTGGACTGGAGCAATTGCAGCGCCTGCGCTCCGGTCTCAACAAAATCCATCTGCCACTCCTCCCGTTCGCGCTGGAAAATTGCCTGGTACAACCGCAACAGCGCCGGTTCGTCATCAACAAAAAGAATACGGCGTTTCACAATGTCCTCTCCGCCCGCCGAGTTTCGTGAGAGCAGAGGGGAGGAATCCCTCCATCGCGGGAATCCATTCCTGCCAATCTGCTGCATGGGTGTGAGAAGCATCCTGCGTTCATCGCCTCTCTATCGTCACAATTCACGATGGCTGAAGAGAAGTTTTTTGAAAATGAACACGCCCTTGTGAAAGGGGCTAAGCGCCCTGCCTCTCTGCCTGCTGTGCGAGCCTGGTCGTGATTCTTATCCGAAAACAACCAGTGTGCTTCCGATGGCGCTCACCTGATCGTGGCTGCGTAGTTTTTCGATGCACGGCTCGTTCAGAGATTGTCCTTCCGGGACCAGCAGCAGGCCGCTCGAGGAATAAATTCCGTGCGCGAGCACCATGCCTGGACGCAGTTCGCCGAGGAGAACCTCGCGCTGGCGGCGCGGCAGGTTCGCGTGGGGCAGGGCACGCAACAATACGCGCACTGCTTCGGGATCGAAGGCGATGCTGCTGTTGGCTTTGATGAATTCAGACGCGCCGCCGCCGCTCGCGAAGTTCGAATAGACGACCGCGACCGCGAGCAAACGTGCCAGCCAGGGAATGCTGTCGCCGGCCAGGCGATCCGGGTAGCCGCAGCCGTCGTAGCGTTCGTGATGCGAGCGAATCGTGCGGCCGACGTCTTCGAGATTCTCCACGAAGCTCACGAGTTCCTGGCCCAGGACGGGATGGCGTTTGATCTGCGCCAACTCCGCGTCATTGAGCGACTCGGGCGTCTCGCGCCACTTGCGAATGACTTCGCGCGGCACCTCGATGAGTCCGATGTCGTGCAGCAACGCCGCGATGTCGAGCACCTGTCTCTGTTCAGCGGGCAAGTCGAGCGTGGTGGCCATGGCGCGGCAAAGTTCCTGCACGCGGTGCGCCTGGTTGCTCAACGCGGGCCAATACGATTCCATCGTTTTCAAACAAAGCTGGACGGAACGATCGAGGTTTCGGTGCAACGCGGAATTGAGGACCTCGAGCTGCTGATTCTGCTCGGCGATTTTCGTCACCTGCGCTGCGAGTGCTTGGTTGGCGGCTTGCGTTTGCGCCTGCAATTCCTGGTTATGCCGCAACAGTTCGTAACGCTGAACCGCGTTGTGAATGGTGACGATCAATTCCTCGCGCAGCCACGGCTTGGCGATGAACCGATGAATCTCGCCCTGGTTGATCGAGTCGATGACCGTG
>DATHKK010000017.1:0-6251 GCA_035489355.1 Candidatus Limnocylindria bacterium | reverse complement strand
GGAACATTCGAGGCGAACATCATGGGGAGCGCCAATGTCATCCAGGCGATTTCCGATAATCAGCCCGAGTGCAAATTGATGTTCTGCAGCACGTCGGAAGTCTATGGCAACGTCGGAATGGACGGGCGCAAGATCAACACGAACGACGTGATTCTTCCCGCGAATCCTTATGGCGCGAGCAAAGCCGCAACGGATTTGTATTTGCAGGAACGTTTCGAGAATAAAAAAGCCAGGGGCTTCATCACGCGTGCGTTTTCGCACACCGGGCCGCGGCGTGGCCGAACGTTCTCCATTTCTTCCGATGCTTATCAGATCGCGCGAATGATGAACGCCCAGCAGGAGAAAAAACTGCTCGTTGGAAATTTAAAAAGCGTCCGTGTCGTCCTCGATGTCCGCGACACCGTCAAAGCTTATTATCTGCTGATGATCAACGAAAAGTCTGATGGCAAAATCTTCAATGTGTGCGGCGATGAGCCGCGGGAAATGGGATTTTATACCGACACATTGATCAAACTCAGTGGATTGAAAGGCGTGGAAAAGGAAATTTATCCTGCGTTCTATCGCCCCATCGACATTCATTATCAACACGGCGACTGCGGGGAAATGGTTCAACTCACCGGATGGAAACCCGAATACGATATCTCCACCACGTTGCAGGATTTGTTGGATTATTGGGTGAAGAAAACCGATCGGGGAAAATAAATTCAATGTTCGTTCAGCGGCAAAGCCCTCACTGAATAAGAAACGAAACGGTCAAAACGGGCTCACCCATTCGAGGTTCCGGTCAGGACACAAAAATTCCGCCCAGACCGATAGAATCGGACTGCACCATTGTCCCGTGCTTTGAACGGTTAGCCAGCCACGCAGCGCATCTCGGATGGGCCGCACTGGCTGAGGCGGGATGCGCGCGCCCGTTTGCCGCTCGCGCAACTCCAGTCGTTCACGCCTAATCCGTTACCCATCTCTTGCCAACATCGCGGAGCGATGAAGCGATGGTAGCCGTGGGATTCATCCCACGGTAGGCGCACGCTCTGGGCCGCGTCGCGGAGTGACGCATGAACGTGCGCGGGATTTTCAGTTGTCGCTCGGCGACGAACGAACGATTGGCGTGCCGAACCGTGGCTTGAAAGCCACGGCTACCATCAACAGTCGCTCCGCGACTCACCCCGTAGAATTCAACCGAGATGGGTAATGACAACGTGTTCACGCCGCATCTGGTTGAAGCGGCGTGAACGCCGCGCTCCTATTCGACGTGCTCGCAGTTCCCAGAAAATTGTAGCCGCGCCTTGTGGCCACAGTTATTTGTTTCCAACCCAGTCGGCGATCTGATCGTCGGGTGGAGAAAGGCATAACGATTTGGAAAAATGTTTCGTGACCGGCGCGGCCGGATTTATCGGCAGCACTCTCGTGGATGTTCTGCTCGCCCAGGGCAAACAAGTCGTGGGCTGGGACAATTTCTCGACCGGGCAGGAGCGGTTCGTGGAAGCCGCGTTGAAGAATCCCAACTTCAAGCTGGTGCGTGGCGACAACCTCGATCTGCCGGCGCTCACGAAGGCCATGACGAGTTGCGACACCGTGTTTCACCTCGCCGCCAACGCCGACGTTCGATTCGGGCTGGAGCATCCGCGCAAGGACCTGGAGCAGAACACCATTGCTACTTTCAACGTCCTCGAAGCGATGCGCGCGAATGGAACGAAAGTCATCGCGTTCTCCTCCACGGGAAGCGTGTATGGCGAGGCGGAGATCATTCCCACGCCGGAGGAACATCCGTTTCCTATTCAAACATCGCTCTACGCCGCATCAAAGGTTGCGGGCGAATCGCTCATCCACGCTTATTGCGAAGGCTACAAGTTCGAAGGCTACGTGTTCCGCTTCGTGTCGATTCTCGGTGAACGCTACACGCACGGTCACGTGTTCGACTTCTACAAGCAACTGGCCGAGCACCCCGATTACTTGAAAGTCCTCGGCGACGGCACGGCGCGGAAAAGTTATCTCTACGTGCAGGATTGCATCGCGGCCATTCAACACGTGATGAACGCTGGCCTCGCCAGAAAGGCGAAGCATCGCGTCGAGGTGTTCAATCTCGGCACCGATCACTACGTGCGCGTGAGCGACTCGATTGCCTTCATCTGCAAAACGCTCGGGCTGAAACCTCGCCTCGAATTCGCCGGCGGCGATCGCGGCTGGATCGGCGACAACCCGTTCATCTTTCTTGAAACAAAAAAGATTCGCGCGACCGGCTGGGCGCCGAAGCTGACGATCGAACAAGGCATTGGGCGAACGCTGGAATGGCTGAAGGGGAACGCGTGGGTGTATGAGACGAGGAAATGAAAACTCCAAGTTCCAAGTTCCAAATCCCAAATGAGCTTAAAGCTCCCAAGCTCCAATTGGAGCCCGGATTGGTGCAGCGTGTTCCTGTTGGAATTTGGATTTTGGAATTTGTTTGGAATTTGTGACTGCTCCCCGGATCACCGTCCTCGGCCTCTGGCATCTCGGCTGTGTCACCTCGGCGTGCTGCGCCAAACATTTCGACGTCACGGGTTTGGACTTCGACGACGCGCTCATCAGCAATCTCCAGCAAGCCAAGGCGCCCGTGTTTGAGCCAGGGTTAGATGAATTGCTGGCCGCCGGTTTGCAGAAGAACTTGCTGCGCTTCACGACCGATCCGGCGATCGCATGTGCCGGCGCTGACGTGCTCTGGGTCTGTTACGACACGCCGGTGAACGAACATGATGAATCGGACACGGGCTTCGTGCTGGATCGAATTCGGCGCGCACTGCCACACTTGCCGAAGGACGCGCTCGTTCTGATTTCCTCGCAGCTTCCCGTCGGAACGTGCATGGAACTGGAGCGCGAGTTTCCGCAATTTCATTTCGCCTATTCGCCGGAAAATCTGCGGCTCGGCAAAGCCATTGATGCGTTCGAGAAAGCGGAGCGCGCCGTCGTCGGTATTCGCGACGACACGAAGCGCGCCTTGCTCGAACAGCTTTTCAAACCGTTTACACCGCACGTGCAGTTCATGCGCACCGAGTCGGCGGAAATGGTGAAGCACGCTTTGAATGCTTTCCTCGGCGTCAGCATTAGCTTCATCAACGAGATCGCGCGGCTGTGCGAGCACGTGGGCGCGGATGCGAAGGAAGTTTCCGCTGGACTGAAGAGTGAACCGCGCATCGGGCAGCGCGCTTATCTGGGACCGGGCGGTCCCTTCGCGGGCGGCACGCTCGCGCGCGATGTCGTCACGTTGACCAAACTGGGCGCGCGCGAAAGCGAACGGCTCGCGATCATTCCCGCGATCAAACAGAGCAATGACGAGCATCGCGGTTGGGCATTGCGCCAGATACAATCGCGTCTCGGGGATTTAACGAACCGCACGGTGGCCGTGCTCGGATTGGTTTACACGCCGAACACCAATACGCTCCGCCGCAGCGCCGCGGTCGAGTTGTGCCATCAACTGAAGACCGCTGGCGCGCACGTGCAAGCATTCGATCCCGTGATCACAAAAATCTCACCGGAACTCGATGGCATTGAACTGGTTCGCGGTCTCGACGCCGCGCTGGCCCAGGCTGACGCCGCTGTTGTTTGCACCGAATGGCCGCCGTTTCGCGACGCGAATTGGACACAACTCATCGCCGCGATGCGCCGCGCGCTGGTCGTCGATGCCAATCGTTTTCTGGAAAAGCCATTGCAAGGCGTCGCGGGCGTTGAACACATTTCGGTCGGACGCGCATGAAACAACTCGCAAGACGAAACGCCATCATCACCGGTGCCAGCCAGGGATTGGGAAAAGTCATCGCCGAACATTTCATCCGCGCCGGCGCGAGCGTGGTGCTCTGCGCACGCACGAAACCGGACCTCGCCGCGACGCAGAAGGAACTCGCGAAGCTAGCGCCGAAACAAAAAGTCCTCGCGCACGTGTGCGACGTCTCGGACGAAGCGCAGGTGAATGATGTCGTCGAGTTTGCGTTGGAGGAACTGGGTTCAGTCGAGGTGCTCGTGGCCAATGCCGGCGTTTATGGTCCGATGGGACCGACTGAGTCCGTTGATCTCGCGGAGTGGCGGCAGGCGCTGGAGATCAATCTGTTCGGCGTGTTGCTGCCGAGCCGCGCGCTGATTCCTCACTTCAAGAAAGCGGGCTACGGCAAGATCGTCGTGCTCTCCGGCGGCGGCGCGACCAATCCCTTGCCGAACATCAGTTGCTACGCGGCATCGAAAGCAGCGGCGGTGCGCCTGACGGAAACGCTCGCGGAAGAGTTGCGGGAATTTCACGTGGACGTGAACGCCGTGGCACCGGGCGCGTTGAAGACGCGGCTTGTGGATCAAGTGCTGGCCGCCGGTCCCAAGAAAGTCGGCAAAGCATTTTTTGCGAAGAACAAAAAGTGGGCCGACGAAGGCGCGACCCCACTCGAACTGGGCGCGAGCCTTTGCGTCTATCTCGCCTCGAAGGAGAGCGACGGCATCACTGGCAAACTCATCAGCGCACAATGGGATCCGTGGAGGAATTTGCAGCAGCATCGCGAGGAACTCGCGGCGTCCGACATCTACTGCTTGCGCCGCATCGTGCCGGAGGATCGCGGGAAGAAGTGGAGTTAGAGTTGCGCGCATGAACCCCGGAGCATGGATCAAAACCACGCCGTGCTGCCTGGCGGTGAACGTGTGTGAGCGCGCACCGGCTGCGGTCATTCTTATTGCCAATTCGGGCTTTGAAACCAATTTCGCCGCGAACGGGTTCGTGGTCATCACAACGCCGCGGGTTGGTCCATTTACAATCCGCAATACATCAACGGTTCCTCTGATGTCGTCGGCATCATCAACCTGACCGGCACGGATCACTTCCCCGCCAGCGTCGCGGAGGGACGCAATGCCGCCGTCGTTTTCATGATGGACCCGCGACGGATGAAGCGGGTCTGCAACAAGTTCTCGCCGCCACATTGCAAGCCGAGCGTCGCTACACGTTGCAGGTCGAGGTGGGCAACATCGCTTCGGGCACGGCGAACTTCGGATACTTCAACCTCGCGGGTTTTCCCGACTATCGGATCGATCTGCTCGCGGGCCCGACGGTGCGCTGTACCAGAAGCTTAGCTGGGCAGCCATCGCCATGCGTAAAACTACGCCGCGGAACGTAAGCAATTTGTCCCCGTTCTCACGGAGGCCGAACATTGCTCCACTAGGGAGCGTCCCAACAAAACTGGCTGACGAAGTTCTGCCCATCGGAACCTCCACAGACACTCGACAGACGGTTCGGCCAAATCAGAGGGTTGGAACGCGGAAAATAACCAAAACGCACATGCATACCATACGCACGCAGCGTCGGAAATGGGCCTTGCTCACACTCGTCGCCTTTGGGCAATTCATTGGCAACGCGGCCGAGCCGACCTTTACGGAGGTGACCGCTACGGTCACACCGGGGGGCCTGCCGCAGATTGGGTTCTCCTCAGTAGCGTGGGGTGATTATGACAACGACGGGCGGCTGGACTTCCTGCTCACAGGACTCTTCTTCACCTCCACCCAAAACCCCGATGGTAGCGGCAGCACTTACGCTAATTACACGTCCCAACTGTGGCGGAACACGGGGAGCGGGTTCACGAACGTGACGGCCACGGTCGCGCCCGGCCTGCTGGAGGTTGGCGGTGAGTCGGTGGTGTGGACTGATTATGACAACGACGGACGTCTCGATTTCCTCCTCACGGGATCCGGCCTTTGGCGGAACACGGAAAGCGGGTTCACGAATGTGACGGCCACGGTCGCGCCCGGCATTGGTGGCGGAGGCTCAGTGGCGTCAGGCGATTATGACAACGACGGGCGCGTCGATTTCCTCATTCCGGGATCCGGCCTTTGGCGGAACACGGAGAGCGGGTTCACGAACATGACGGCCGGCGTCGCGCCCGGTCTGCCGGGGGTTTACGTGGGCGCGGCAGCGTGGGGCGATTATGACAACGATGGGCGCCTCGATTTCCTCATTACGGGAGGGATCCCGCGACAGAACGATCAAGACGACGACTTTCCTTTCACTCCCATTTCTCAACTGTGGCGGAACACGGGGAGCGGGTTCGCGAACGTGACAGCCACAGTCGCGCCCGGCCTGCCGGGGAGTTTCTACGGCTCAGTGGCATGGGGCGATTATGACAACGACGGGCGGCTGGACTTCCTCCTCTCGGGCCAACTGTGGCGAAACGTGGGGACGGGGTTCGTGAACGTGACGCCCACGGTCGCGCCCGGTCTGCCGGGGGGTGCCTACAGTTCGGCGGCGTGGG
>DATHKK010000016.1:0-3281 GCA_035489355.1 Candidatus Limnocylindria bacterium | reverse complement strand
ACGCCGCTGAGCGGACTGCAACTCAACGCGAGCGCGAATGTGCCGGGCAGCTTTTCCTATTCGCCGTCGGTGGGCGCCATTCTGCCTCCCGGCAACGGCCAGTCCCTCTCGGTTACGTTCGTCCCGAACAACACGGTCACGTATGCTGTCGCCAACAAAATTGTTCCCATCGATGTCGCGCTGCAATCGAGCAATCCGATCGTGCGCGTGGCTTACATCGTGCCGACCAATCGCGTCGCGCAGAGCCATGCCGCGCCGACGTTGCGCAGTCTGCTCTTGCAGTATCAGGAATTCTTTGCCGACCAGATGAGCCGAAATGGTTTTGGCCGCAAGACGTTCGCTTTCGAAACCGAGCCGGATGGCGTGACGCCGTTCATCCATCAGATCAAAGTTTCCGCGACGGACAATTTTCTTCGCGGCGATCTGTCGGGCAATCGTGTGCTCGACGCCGCGCGAGGCGTGGGCCTGCCCGTCGGAGCGCCCGCGCAGATCTGGTGGTTGATCGCGGAAACGCACATCCAGCAAGTGGACGGTTCGTTCAACGGCGGCTTCGCCATCGGCCAGCGTTTTCCGGCTGCGCCGTCGGACGCGGGTTGGGCCATCAGCAGCAGCGCTGATCTGGCGTTGTATCAACTTCAATATCAGACCAACAGTTTGCCCTACCACGGCGCGGTGATTCCCGAACTCGGACCAAACGCACTCGTGCAGGATATTTCCTTCCCGTGGTTCAACGGTATCACTTTGAGCGGCGTCAGTTCCGCCGCCATGGGCACCGGCTTGCGCAATTTGGGCGAGGCCCTCGGTCTCGATCACGATTATCGCAACGACGAAAATTTCAACGGCAACCTGATGGGCTTCGGCGCGAGTGGCCTGCGCGGCGTGCTCTATCCCAAGCTCTATTCCTATAATTCCTGCGTTCTCTCCTACGCCTCCGCGCTCGCGCTGAGCGTCAGTCCATTCTTCAACGCCGACCACCTGGTGACGGATGTGACCGCGCCGACTGTGAACGTCCTGACTGCCGGTAACCAAAACGCCGTGAATGGGCTGCTCGAAATCAGTTTCAACGCCGCGGACGAACACGCTTTGCACGCGGCGCTGCTGACCTGGCAAATGGACGGCGAGTTCGTGCTCGCGGAAGAGATGGCGCTGTCCGGGACCAACGCCGGCGGCACGTTCCGTGTTCCGCATTTCACGTCGAGCCGGACGAACCGTTACACGGTTACGGTGTTCGATCATCAGGGCAATCGGCGCTCCGTCGAAACCACGATCTATCCGAGCGCGGGCGCCAATCAAGCGCCGCAGCCTTATGTGCGTGTGACTCCGGTCAACGTGGGATTGGGCGAAGATGTTTTCCTCGACGCGTCGGATAGTTTCGACCCGGGGAATGCGGGGGCCTTGTTCGAAGTGGAATGGGACGTTGATGGCGACGGCGCGTTCGACACGTTCCCGACCACGGACCCGTTTTACGTCGCCAATTACTATGAGTTGGGCACTCGGTTGGTTCGCGCGCGCCTGACGGACCCGGCGGGCGCCACGGCCATTTCGGCGCCGGTCGCGGTGAACGTTGATTTTTGCGCCACCGTGCTCTCGCCGATGGTCCGGACCAACGGCTTCGGCAACAGCACGGGCACGGTCAGGGTGGTGAGCGGCTCCAAGTGCATCTGGACGGTGATCAACACGAACGACTGGATCACGATCCTGAGCGCGCCGGAAAACATCGGGAGCAACCAGGTCACTTACGCGATCGAGCCGAATCCTTTCTTCGAAGAGCGCCGCGGGAGCTTGTTCATTGGCGATCGCGTTTTCACCGTGGTGCAGAGGGCGGCCATCTGCACTTACTCGGTGTCGCCGACCAATCGCTTTCACGGGTTCAGTTTGGGCGCGAACACGTTCAAGGTGAACACCCGGACGAATTGCACCTGGGCGGTCGTCAATAACAATCCCTGGATCACGATTACCTCCGGCGCCACGGGCACGAACGACGACGGGATCGTGAGCTACTCCATCAATTCGGAAAATCGCGTCAGCGGCTACCGGACCGGACAGATTTTCGTGGAAGGCGCCGCCTACACCGTCACGCAATGGGGAACGAACTGCGAGATGGTGTTAAGCCCCATCGCGCGCACTCATACTGAAAATTCTGAAACCGGTTCGGTCACTGTGAGCACCGGCGGCGCGGTGGGTGGCTGCCTTTGGTCGATCACTGAGAATACGAATAGCTGGATCACGATCACCAGTATCGCCGCCGGCAGCTTCAGCTACGTGCTCGAAACAAATTTGACGCTCGCTCCGCGGATGGGAGTCATGAAGGTCAACGGGCAACCTTTCACGGTGATTCAAGGGACATGCTCCTTCGCCATCGAGCCGTTGATGGCGGAACACACTTTTGGCATGACGAGCAGTAACATTGCCGTGACCGCTGGACCAGTCTGTGAGTGGACCGTGTCCAATACCAATTCGTGGATCTCGATCAATTCCAGCCTCACGGCACACGGCACCGGCGTCGTCAGCTACACCGTGTTTCCCAATCCTCACGGGACCGTGCGCGAGGGCACCATCCTGGTCGCGGGTCAGGAATACCTCGTGTTGCAGGCGCCCAAGGTTTGCCTGTTGACGCTGAGCACCAATGAAGAAACGCACCTCGAAGAAGGCGGCCACGGCGAAGTGTCCGTGTTCGGGCCGCCTGGATGCCTCTGGACGGCGGAAAGTTCGGCCTCATGGGTCCGCATCGTCGATGGTGAATTCGGCGACGGCAGCAACACCGTCACCTATGTCGTGGACAAGAACGATGGTCCGGCCCGCAGCGTGACGCTCACAATCGCCAACAAGGACTTCACCGTCACGCAGCCAAGCGGCATCCGCGTCATCACCGCCAGCGACCTGATTGTGGCGAGCGGCCAGACGAATTTCCTCACCGTCACCCTGGGCGCCCACGGGACGGAGAACCGCATGGGATTCAGTTTTTGTTTCGACACGAACATGCTGGGATTTGTTTCGGCGCGACTGGGGATCGAAGCGCCGGCCCAGATGGAGTTGATCGTGAACAGCAACGAAACGACGCAAGGCCATGTCGGTTTCAATGTGGCCATGCTGCCTGGCCGCTCGATGCCGCTCGGCACGGGCACGACGGTCCAGGTGTTCTTTCGCGGTCTGCCCGTGAATGGCACGCCGACGACGACCTTGTCTTTCTGCGATTCTCCTGTGGCGCGCTCGCTCTTCGATGGACTGAACGAACCGCTCACGCCTGACTTCCGCAACGGCTTTGCCCAGGTGCGCGGCTT
>DATHKK010000015.1:0-6351 GCA_035489355.1 Candidatus Limnocylindria bacterium | reverse complement strand
GTCGCCGAGGTAAACGAGATTCTCGTGGGGCAACGCGCGATGAATTTGCCGGACGACCGTCAGCCCGCCGATGCCGCTGTCGAAGATGCCGATGGGCAACTCCGATTTTTTAACGGGAGCATGAACGGCGGACGAAACAGTCATGGTTCCACCATTCTGCGATAGCTGGAAATGCCGCTGACGATCGCCTGCGCCATTTGTTTGCGCCACGCCGTGCTGTAAATGTTTCGCGCCTCCGATGGATTCGTCATGAAGCCGCCCTCGATGAGCACCGCGGGCATGACGGCGTCCTTCAAGACCATGAAGCGCGCCGGTTTCACACCGCGGTCTTCCGACTTCGCGCCGCGCACGATGGCTTTCTGAATTTCGTAGGCGAGCAACATGTTTTTGGCGTTGTTCAAGTTGCCGACCGAGGCGCTGGTGCTGCGGCCTTCGCCACGGGAATTGAACGAACTCGCGCCTTGCGGCGTGAGGCAATACACCTCCGCGCCGCGTGCTTCCGAACCGCTCGCGCCGGCAGAATTGAAGTGCAAGCTCACGAACAAGTCGGCTCCGCGCCGTCGTGCGATGTCGGGACGCTCGCCCAGGTCGATGAACTTATCGTTCGTGCGCGTGAACGAAACGGCGAAGCCCGCCTTGCGGAGTTGCTCGCCGAGTTCCTGCGCCAGCAGGAGCGTGTAGAGCTTTTCCTGTTCGCGTCCCACGATGTAGCCGGGCTGTTTGCCGCCGTGGCCGGGGTCGATGCAGATGTGTTTGACCTGCGTGCGGGGGCGGTTCTTCGGCGGAAAAAGAACCGGCTGAATCACCGTCCTCAAATCAATTCCTGCTAGGTGTGGGACGCCGTTTTGATTTCGAGCGGGTTCCGAAAGCCACACCGTGATGCCGTTCAGCAACATCCTGCGGGACTCGCTGGTGAACTGCATTTTGGTGGAACCATTCCAGACCACGGCGTTGTTTCTGGAGAGCCACTTCCACTGGAAGGCATTGGCGCGGGCCCACTGGTCCATGCGGATGTATTCTTTGCCGAATAGAGAAATCTTTTGGACGCGAGGGCCGGGGGGCGCCGCCGAGATGACGCTGGCCACGCACAAGACCAGGGCGAGCATGGCGGCGGATTTCATCGGGCGCGAAATTGCCTGTGCGCCCCGGGCAGTTCAAGCGGGTTCGCGTGCGTGAGTGCTTTTGGTTCGAGTTGGCATCAGATTCGAGAGCAATTGATCCAAGTTTTACGATGTAAAATAGGCATGGCCGGCCTCTCCGGTTTCTTTGAGCCGATTCGCTCGAAAGCTGTCTCTAATTCCGGCTGGGCTGACCCGAGTGGGCGCTTCGTTCAAACCGCAACCTATTTGGAGGGTAATGGCGGCGACCCTCAACTAATTGCGGTTTCGAACCTGATTTGGCCGAAATAAACGTTGTGTGAAAACAGCGTTTTTTCGTATCCTTCCAGCACTGGATTTCAGAGAGAATCAAGCCGCGTTTCCGAGCAATTTTGTATGGCGAATGACACTGTGATGGATGAGCAAAAACAGCCCGCGAGTGGGGCGATTTCGGCCACGTACGACTCGGCGCAACTGGGCAAACTCGAAGGCCTCGAAGCGGTGCGCAAAAAGCCGGGTATGTACATCGGCGGCACCGATGAGCGCGCCTTGCACCACTGCGTTTCTGAAGTGCTCGATAATTCGGTGGACGAATATCTGGCCAGTCATTGCTCGAAGATTGACGTGGCGATTCATGTCGATGGTTCCATTTCGATTCGCGACAACGGGCGTGGGATTCCCGTGGACATCCATCCCTTATACAACATTCCCGGCGTCGAGATGGTGCTGACGACGCTGCACTCGGGCGGCAAGTATGGCCAGGGCGGCTACACTTATTCCGGCGGCACGCACGGCGTCGGCGCCAAGTGCGTCAACGCCGTGTCGGAGTGGTTCGAAGTGGAAGTGTCGCGCGACGGTAAAGTGCATCACATGGAGTTTGAGCGCGGCAAGACAACGAAGAAGCTCGAAGTGATCGGCAAGGCGAAGGGCACCGGGACACTCGTGACGTTCAAGCCTGATCCAGAGATTTTTAAGGAAACCATCGAGTTCAAGTCGGACCGGATTATTCAGCGGTTGCGCGAGTTGGCGTTTCTGAATTCAGGCCTGGAAATCACTTTCATCGACGAGCGGCAGCCGGAGGCAACGCCGGAAACATTTTACTACAAAGACGGCATCGAGGAGTTCGTAAAGCAACTGGGCAAGGGGAAGGAAGTGTTGCATCCGAAACCGATTTCCTTCGTGGGCCGGCGTCCGCATGAATTCAAGGTGGAAGGCGTGGATCGCACGGCGGACATCATGGTGGATGTGACGCTTCAGTACAACGACAGCTATAGCTCACAGTTGATGGGCTACACGAACACGATTCACAATCCCGACGGTGGCACGCACATCGCCGGTTTCCGCTCGGCGCTGACGCGCGCGGTGAACCAGTATTCGAAGCAGAACAATCTGATCAAAGAGAAGGACCCGTCGATCATGGGCGACGATTTGCTGGAAGGTTTGGTCGCGGTGATTTCGGTCAAGCATCCGGACCCGAAGTTCAACAATCAGCCCAAGGACAAGCTGCTGTCACCGGAGGCGGAGGGCATCCTGAGTTCCATCACGTATGAAGAGTTGATGTCGTGCTTCGACTCAAACCCGACCGTGGGAAAGCGGATCGTCGAGAAGGGGCTGAACGCGGCGCGCGCGCGGGAAGCCGCGCGCAAAGCGCGTGAAGCGGTGCGCAAATCAGCGCTCACCGGCGGTGGTTTGCCTGGAAAGTTGGCCGACTGCTCGGATCGCGATCCGGCGAACACGGAGCTGTACATCGTCGAAGGTGACTCAGCCGGTGGCTCGGCGAAACAAGGGCGCGATCGGAAGTTTCAGGCAATTTTGCCGATTCGCGGCAAGCTCATCAATGTGGAGAAAGCCCGTCTGGACAAGGTGCTTCAGAACACGGAAATCCGCACGATGATTACGGCCATCGGCACGGGCATCGGTGATGGCGAGGGAGAAGGCGCGTTCGACTTGAATAAATTGCGCTACCACAAAATCATCATCATGACCGACGCCGACGTGGACGGCTCGCACATCCGCACCCTGTTGCTCACGTTTTTCTACCGGCAGATGCCGCAGCTCGTGAAGCAGGGCTTCGTCTATATCGCGCAGCCGCCGCTCTACAGCATCACGCGCAAGAAGCGGGTCGAGTACGTCGATGACGATGCGCAGTTGAATAAGATCCTGATTCAGATCGGCACGGAGGAAGTGAAGTTGAAGAACCTGGCCGACGACCGCGTGATCAGTCAAAAGCAGTTGGAGGAAATTCTCGAACTCCTCGAGTCGCTCGACAAGCACGCCAACTACATCAAACGGCAGGGAGGTGACTTCGCGGAATACGTTGAACGCCGCGCTCCGGATGGCGACTTTCCCGCGCACTTGATGAAAGTGCGGGAGGGCAACAACGAAACGATCCATTACTTCTCGACCAACGACGAGTTGGACGCTTTCAAAGCTGCCAACGCGGACATCTTCGGCACCGATATCGAGGCGGACCGCAAAAAGGACGGCCCTATCCGCCGCGCCGCTTACGCTGACCTTCATCATGAGAGCAAAGCCATCGCGGAACTGCTCGGCAAACTCGCGGCCAAAGGCCTTAGCGTCGAACACTACGCTGCGCAGGACAAACCTCTGTTCGAGCTGATTGAAGGCGAAGGCGACCGGGCCGAGGTTAAACCGCTGTTCAGCATCCCGGAAATTCTGGCGGGCGTGAAAGCGGTCGGCAAACGCGGCATCCAGGTCACCCGCTTCAAAGGGTTGGGCGAAATGGACGCCAAAGAACTCTTCGACACAACGATGGACCCGGCTGTACGAAAGTTGCTCCGCATCGAACTGACGGACGCCATTCAAGCCGAGGAAATGTTTACCAAGCTGATGGGCGATGTCGTCGAGCCGCGGCGGCGGTTCATCGAGGACAACGCGCTGAACGTGCGCAATCTGGATGTGTAATTGGAAGATCCGAAAAAATTTCGCTGACAATTTAGCACGCTTTACCCATGCCTGACGAACCCATCCCACCGTCCTCTGAAGTCGCTCCTTCGGGCGGCGCGTATTCTCAAGGGGAGAAAATTTCCAAAATCAACGTCGCCGACGAGATCAAGAATTCATTCCTCGACTATTCGATGTCCGTGATCATTTCGCGCGCACTGCCTGATGTGCGCGATGGGTTGAAGCCGTCGCAGCGCCGTATTCTTTACGCGATGCACGAACTGTCGCTTTTCCCCGGACGCAAGCCGTACAAGTGCGCGAAGATTTGCGGTGACACCTCCGGTAATTATCATCCGCACGGCGAAGCGGTGATCTACCCCACGCTCGTCCACATGGCCCAGCCGTGGTGCATGAGGGAGAAGCTCGTGGACGGCAAAGGGAACTTTGGTTCCATCGACGACGATCCGCCGGCGGCGATGCGTTACACCGAGGCCCGCCTCACGCATTTGGGTGCCGCGCTCATGGCGGACATGGACAAGGACACCGTCGATTTTGTCCCGAACTACGACGAGCGCATGACGGAGCCGACCGTTTTCCCGGCGGCTTTCCCGAACCTGCTCGTCAACGGCGGCACCGGCATCGCCGTCGGCATGGCCACGAACATGCCGCCACACAACCTCGGCGAAGTGATCGACGGCATCTGCGCGCAGATCGGCAATCCGAACATCACCATCCCGGAGTTGATGAAGTTCGTGAAGGGCCCGGACTTTCCGACCGGCGGCTTCATCTGCGGCATCGAGGGCATCAAGAATTATTTCACCACGGGGCGCGGCAGCTTGAAGCTGCGCGGGCGCATGGGCATCGAGCAGCTCAAGGGCAACCGAGAGCAGATCGTCGTCATGGAGATTCCGTTCAACGTCAACCGCGCGGCGCTCGAAGAAAAGATCGCCGCGCTCGTGAACGAAAAAGTCATCACGGACATTTCCGCGATGCGCAACGAGTCGGACGCAAACACCCGTCTCGTGATCGAACTGAAGCGCGATTCCATCGCCAAGGTCGTCATCAACAACCTTTATCAGCACACCGAGTTGGAGAAATCCTTCAGCGTCAATGCGCTCGCCATCGACCATGGCCGCCCCAAGACGTTGAACCTCAAGGAGATGATCCAGTGCTACATCGACCATCGGCGCGAAGTCATTCTGCGCCGGACCCGGTTCGAGTTGCGCAAGGCCGAGGAACGTGCGGAACTGCTCGAAGGCTACATCGCGGCGCTGTCGAACCTCGACGAATTCATCCGCATCATCCGCAGTTCCCGCAACCGCGACGAGGCGAAGATCAAGCTCCTCGCGTTCGAGTGGGTGCAGGCCCAAGTGGAGAAATGGGGCATCCTGGTGCGCAGCCCGGCCCGGCTCGTGGCGGGGCGCTGGGCGCTGACCGAGCGGCAGGTCGAGGCCATTCTTGAACTGCAACTCTATCGGTTGACCGGATTGGAAATTGACAAGGTGCGGCTGGAATACAGCGAACTGCTGGAGCGCATCAAAGACCTGCTCGACATTCTCGCCAAGGAGTCGCGCGTGATGGCGATCATCACGGACGAACTTCAGCAGATCAAAACGAAGCACGCCACGCCGCGCATGACCGAGATCGTTCCGGACGAAGGCGAGATTGCCATCGAGGACTTGATCGCAAACGAAGGCGTCATCATCACCATCACGCACGGCGGGCTCATCAAACGAACCAACGTCAGCCAGTACCGTTCGCAGCGGCGCGGCGGCAAAGGTGTAATCGGCATGACGACGCGCGAAGGCCAGACCGAGGGCGACAATGATTTCGTCGAGCACCTTTTCACGGCGAGCACGCACGACTATCTGATGTTTTTCACGAACAGCGGACGGGTTTACGTCGAGCGCGTTCACGAAATTCCGGACATGGGCCGCGCCTCCAAAGGTCGAAGCATTGCGAACCTTCTGGAGCTTCGTGCGGATGAAAAGGTCGCTGCCCTTATCCGGGTCGAAGCCAGGTATGGGCCGAACAAGGAAGATCAAACCTGGACGCAGACCGCGTTTGTGTTCTTCGCCACGCGGCAAGGCACGGTGAAGAAGACGGCGCTGGAGGATTTCGCGAACGTCCGAAAGGGCGGCATTATCGCTATTGGCATCGAACCGGACGACGCGTTGATCGAAGCGAAGCTCACGACGGGCGCAAATGAAGTCGTGCTCATCACGCGCGAGGGCATGAGCATCCGTTTCAGCGAAGAGGACGTGCGCTCGATGGGCCGTCCCGCGTCGGGCGTGCGCGGCATCAGCCTGGAAAAAAGCGATGCTGTCGTGGCGCTGTCCGTCGTGGATCT
>DATHKK010000014.1:0-4243 GCA_035489355.1 Candidatus Limnocylindria bacterium | reverse complement strand
CTGCGCCCCTGCTTTGCCAGTGCGGGCCGCAACTTCCAATGGTGCGAGGGACATTTCAGTGCCCCAACCGGAAAGATTAAAAGGGTTGGGTTCCCAATTCAGCAGCTCCAACTGCGTGCGGGACACGTCATACTTTCCGGCAAGATAAGCAACCATGGCATAGGCGCTGCGCCAGCCTCGTTGCGCGCCCTGCAAGGAGGGTTCCGCGATGTAGCCCTCGTACATTCGCGAAAACTCCGGCCAAATATCGCGTCGTCCAAAAATGTGCTGTCCCGGTGGCAGTTCCATTTCAGATTCGAGATCATAAACAACGTCGAAAAACTTGCGGGGCACATCTGTATCAAATCGGCCCGTGTCCACGGCAGACTTCCCGAGTGCCAGCATGGCTTCCGTGCTGCCGTGCCAGCGCGGACGAAGACCCCAACG
The DNA here is from genome assembly GCA_035489355.1 of Candidatus Limnocylindria bacterium. Lineage (GTDB taxonomy): Bacteria > Verrucomicrobiota > Verrucomicrobiia > Limisphaerales > SIBH01 > JANNGC01. The sequence continues at coordinate 3,817 of DATHKK010000014.1, read as the reverse complement.
CATGTCCGACCAGGCCTTGGGATAATCGATTTGTGCCGCCACCGTGCGATCGAACCACAGGCGCATCTCTTCCACATCCGAGCCGCTGAGCGCGATATAAATCATCCGGCAGGGCGCGAGCGGCAGGTCCGGGCGAAGTTCCCACGCGCGCGTGTAACTCTTGCGCGCCGCCGTGAGATGTTCGTTAAATCCTTTCCAGCCCTGTTCTGTGACCGTGTTTGCGAAGCCGCCTCCTCGCGCCTTCCACGCTTCCATCACGTGATATTCACCGTCAAATACGAGTGCGAGCCATTCGAACGGCTTCCCCGCGTTGCGCGGAATCGGGTAAATCCTTTCGCGAATCCGGTAGAAAAAATTGTAGCCCCATCCGTGGATAAAAATCTCGGCGATTTCTGCCTGATCTTCAGGGCGAAAACTTCCGTCGGTAAAACAGTCCTTCATCGCTTGCGCGGCCAGGGCAAACATGGGTCCGACGCGATTCGTGTCGCTGGTTGAGTCGATCACACCCACCGCTGCGTTCAGTTTCGGATAGGCTTTGTGCCGCGATTTCGGGAAGCCAGCCAGCGCGCGTTCCATACGGCGGCTCTTCTCGTGCAGCTCAATGGAATTCAATCCCGCAACGGTAAGCACTAACGGATCATCGCAGTCCGGCGTCGCAGTCAGCTTGTTGCCCAATTCTACGAAATCAACGGCGTTGCTCTTCCTCCCTCCAAAATTGGAATCAATCCAGGCTTCGATCATCTGCGCTGCCTGAGCATCGCACGCCAACTCGCGGTTGCCGTTCGCCGTGTATCCTTCCAGCCATTGCCGAATCCTGAATTCCCGGCCCCGTTTCAGCACGTCGGCTTCGGTCGCGCTGTTCGTGGTCAACGTGATGCTCTTCGTCGCGACTTCGACACTTTCCCGATTGTTGATACGCTGTTGTGCCAATCGTACGCCCCGTACGAACTTTGAAGCCACCGTCCCAATCACAACCACACCGATAACCAGCAGGACAACTCCGATTGAGACGGCCCAAACCAAAGTGCGTGAAGTTTTCTTCTTCGAGACCGACAAAGGAAGTGGAGGGGGCGTGGCGGTTGATGGCGGCTGCACCGTCTGCAAAATCGAATCCAGCGTTTGCCAATCCGCCATGCCTTCACGCCAAACGTATTCCGCCCCGGAAAGCTCGCCTGATTGGCGCCGCCGCTGAAGTTCCTCCAGCGGAAAGATTCCCAGATCCCGTCTCTCGTGATGCAGGTGGTAGTTCATTGGCGAGCACGCTCACGGTGATAAATACATGGCAGTCGCGCAAGGCAATTGAATGGCAGGGACTGGTATCTTTCCAGTCCCCGGTTAAGAACCGTATCAAGATGCCCACTCCTCTGGTGCAATTCTAAATCAGATTGCGCGCTCTAAAGCGTTTCCGTAGGTTCACCGCCCACGGCCATGAAAGTGTTTATCGACGGCAAGTATCACGACGAGCAGGACGCGAAAGTGTCCGTGTTCGATCACGGGCTGCTCTATGGAGACGGCGTCTTCGAGGGCATTCGCGCCTACAATGGCCGCGTCTTCAAACTCCGCGAGCACATTGATCGCCTGTTCTATTCGGCGAAGGCCATCTTGCTCGACATCCCCATGTCGCACGCGGACATCATGGCTGCGACGGTTGCGACCTGCCGTGAGAACAACATTCGCGATGGCTACATTCGGCTCATCGTCACGCGCGGTATCGGGACGCTGGGCTTGAATCCGAACCGTTGCAAACGCGGCTCGGTCATCATCATCGCCGACAAGATTCAAGTGTATCCGCAGGAGATGTACGACAACGGCATGGCCATCGTGACCGTGGCCACCACGCGGAATTTGCACAGCGCTTTGAATCCTGCGATCAAGTCGCTCAATTACCTGAACAACATCCTGGCGAAGATCGAAGCGAACAACGCCGGAGTCGAAGAGGCGATCATGTTGAACGCAGAGGGCTTCGTCTCCGAATGCACTGCCGACAATTTATTTCTCGTGAAGGGCAACCAGTTGCTCACGCCGCCGCTCTCGGCGGGCGCTCTCTACGGCATCACCCGCGCCACTGTGATGGATCTGGGACGCGCACAAGCATTGCAAGTCAGCGAGCCGAACCTCACGCGCTACGACGTCTTCAACGCCGACGAATGCTTCCTCACTGGCACCGGCGCCGAAGTGGTTCCGGTCACGAAGGTGGATGGTCGCGTGATTGGCACGGGCCAGCCCGGCCCGATCACGAAGAAACTGATCGCGAAATATCGCGAACTGGTGAACTCGACGGGCGAGCCGATCTTCTGAGGGCCGCGTCGGTGGCGAACGAGATTCACTTCAACGAAACCTTGAATCGCGGGCCGGAGTCTCGTTACCTCCACCGCTACCAACGTGAACGAACCCAGGCACAGCGTGTTGCTGCTCATTCCCGCTTACAACGAGGAGAAGCGCATCGGACCCGTGCTGCGGGACTTTGCTGAATACTACGCGCGCGAATTTCCCGGCCGGTTCGAGCTGTTCGTCGTGCTCAATGGTTGCCGCGACAACACGCTGGGCGTGGTTCAGGAAATGGCGCGCGAGTTCCCCTGCATCCGTTACCTCAATTTTCCTGGCCTCATTGGCAAAGGCGGCGCGCTCATCGAAGGTCTCAAGCTCGCCTCCATCGCCGACCTGATCGGCTATGTCGATGCGGACGGCGCGACTTCTCCCCAGGCTTTCCACGGCTTGATCAAACGGCTCGACGACACGGGCGCGGACTGCATCATCGGTTCGCGCTGGCTGCCGGAATCGGTGCTCTTTCAGAACCAGACGCAATTGCGGCGCTTCATCAGCCGCGGATTTCATTACATCGTCGAGGCGCTCTTCTGGATGGGCATCAAGGACACGCAATGCCCGGCGAAATTGATCCGTCGCGAAGCCGTGCAGAAAATTCACTCGCAGCTTCGTATCGCGGACCTCGCCTTCGATGTGAACTTGCTTTACTCGCTCAAGCACGTGGGGCTCGGCGTGGTCGAGATGCCGATCGAATGGACGGACAAGCTGGGTTCCAAGGTCACGCAGAGTTTGTTGCGCAGTTCCGTGGTCATGGCTCTCTCGGTGGTGCGCTTGCGGCTGATTTATTCACCGTTCTACAAATGGCTCCAGCCGCTGCGCCCGCTCGAAGCGTGGCTCTATAAAACCTTGCGCGCGCCGCTACTGCCTTCGTTGCCGCCGGTGAAGAACGCGGCGATAAAGTGAGCGCGGTGATGGCGTGCTGCGCGTGACAGTATTTTAGGTGGCCGTCCGCGCCGGAAGCGTCGTGGGCCGGCCTGCTCACTTCACCAATTCCGCGCCCTTTATGCCTGTGTCGAGCGTGCAGAGTGTGCCTCTGTGCTTCTTGGCCAGTGCCAACAGATACGCGTCAGTCGTCTGTTTGTGGTGCGTGACATCGCCAGTGATGACGGAGCCTGGCACGTCACACGGAATGAAATCGGCGTTGGCCTTGATCGCCTCCAAATGTTTGAAAGCGTCTACAGCTGAGCTTCCCAGCACCATCATCACGCGCACCACGCCCAGTTCGGTGATGGGGCAGGTGGTCAACCGGTGTTGTTGGCGCCAGCGCGTCGCGGCCTCGAAGTGAGGATGGGATTCATCGCTGAGCGCGACGAGAAGATTCACGTCAGCGAGCTTCACGGGAAGTCTTCCATGATCTTGCGGACGATGGCGCTGTTCACCGGCTTGCCACCCGTGAAATAGGTAGTGCCGTCTTTTCGGCGCACGAGGCGTTTGCGGGACGGGGTGTGCTCGGAGGTCTTCAATCTTCTCACGATGAGCGTGTCGGCGTCTT
>DATHKK010000013.1:0-2607 GCA_035489355.1 Candidatus Limnocylindria bacterium | reverse complement strand
CGCGTTTGAGGAGAATTTCTGTCATGATGCGCCTTCCAATTGAACCGCAGCTCGGCGGGAGAGCCGGGCGGCGACCCAAGTTTCCACGATTAGTATCACTAACGTAGCCACAATCAACCATCGCCACAGTTTCTGATGGCTCTCCAATTCCGCACCCTTGAGCTGCGCTTCGCGGCGCGCGAGTTGCGCGGGTGTGGCGTCCGGTTGCACGCGCAGCGGGACGCCGAGTGTCTCCAATTGCTCGGCGGCCATCGGCGCGGTCTTTGATTCTTCAGGCGCAAGGTTCACGGCAAAACGAAACGGTGGTTCCACACCGCTCACGCGATAGACGCCGGGCACATCGGTCTGCGTGAATGATTTTACACCGGGACTGATCGAGGCCGTCTTGCCGTCCGGCTTCTCGACCGTCAGCGCGTTCGTGGCGTGCAGCGATGAGACGTCCACGGCATCGCCGACGACATAGGCCAGGGACTGAGCTTTGATCGCGCCGCTCAGTTCGAGCAGTGAGTAGAGCAGGGGAACGAACTTCGATGAGAGCGCGAGCTGGCTGTCGCCCGGCTGCCAACCGGAGGCGAGCACGAACAGGCTGCCTTTGCCGACGTTAATTTGCGCGATCGCGGGCGCGCCGTTGTCGAGCTTCGCGAGGACGTGCGCGTTCGTCGTCCCGAAGTTAAGCTTCCGGCTTTTCCAAAAATGGATCTTCGTGAAGTCGCTGAACCGCGCATCGGCGAACGGCGCGAAGAGCGGGTGGGCAAAATCAATCTCAGCCAGCATCGCGTAGCCAGACGACGGCGCTTCCTCCGCGGTGACAGATTGTCCGATGAGTTTGCCGATCGTGTCGGCCTCCGCCGCTGAACGCATCACGCTCAACACCGTCGCGCCATTCGTCAGCAGGTTCGAGACATCGCGGAGGGCATCGCCCGTCAAAGGCGCGGCCAGGACGATGAGGCTGGCATTGCGCGAAGCGGAGATTTCCGCATCTGGTTTCACGCTGGTGACTCGCACGGCCTGTCGGACCGTTTCCGGAAACGCCCGGTTCAAATAAAACAAAAGCTGCTGCGGATCTTTTTCGGCATCGTTGCCAACGAAGATCACTTCGATCTGCTCGCGCGGCGGCGCGACGGCGAAGACGCGGTTGTCGAAATCATTTTCATCGCCAGTGAGTTCGATCTGTTCTGAATTGGTCGCCTTCGGAAGATCGATGCTGCGGCTTTGTCCCGGCGGCACGTAGATGGCAATGGGATTCGAAGCGCTGCCGCTCCAGCGCAGATTAAATTGCTCCTGCCGCGAATCGCTGGAGTTACTTACGCGAACCCGCACAGATTCCGCCAACGTGCCCCCGGCATCCTGCCGAGCTTCGGCCCCATTCGCCGCCGCCACCAATTGCAGCCCAGCGTTCGTCGGCTTCTTCGACTTCACAGTCACGACGCTGACCTGTGTTGGCTTCGGCCACTCGAAACCTTGCAGGCCTTCGAGCCGCGCGCCTTCCTGCATGTCCGAGATGATCACGATGCGCCGCGCGGCGTTCGGATTTTCCCGCTCGGCTTCGATGGCTTCAATCGCCGCAAGCAAGCCGTTGCCTACGTGCGTGTTGTTCCACGTTGGCTTGAGCGCCTGAATTCTTTGCTCCGCCAAAACTCGCCGTTCGTTCGCCGAAGCTTTCGACCATTCTTCAAAGGTCATCGCCGCGCGTGCGTTGCGGTCAAAAGCGTACACGGTAATTTGATCCGACGGCGTCGCTTGCCGAATCACATCCACTGCTTTCGCGCGCGCTTCGTCCCAAAGACCGTCGGCCCTCATGCTCGCGCTCGTGTCGATGAGCACAACAGTTCGCGTTGCGGCGCCCTTGGCCTGATTCGCATTCAGTGGGTTGCGCAAGAAAGGCCGGCCGAACGCCAGCGCGAGCAGGCACAGCACCGCGCAACGCAGGATCAGCAAAAGGATGTTCTCCAACCGGCTCTTCTTCGTCACGCGCGGCGGCGTGGGCTGAAGAAACATCAGCGAGCTGAACGGGATTTTCTCTTTCGACGTGCGGCGAATAAGGTGAAAGAGAATCGGCGCGGCGACGGCCAGCGCGCCCAGGATAAAGAGTGGAGCGAGAAAACTCATGCAACGGCAGGCGCGTTACGTTGCGCGCGGCGAACGAATTTCCCGCGCTGCATCCGGCCGCGCAGGAAATCAAAGAGCGCCAGTTCCAATGACCGGTCCGTAGTGAGCCGATGATAGGCCGCGCCCAGCTTACGGCACACCGATTCGATGCCCGCGTTGTGTGCCGTAAACTTGCGCAGATACTCTTTCCGGGCTGCGACCGGATCGATGTAAAGCTCCCGGCCCGACTCGATGTCGCGAAACAGCGCCGCCTTCTCGAAGTTGAAATTGACCTCCGCCGGATCGAGCACGTGAAAGACGACGACCTCGTGCCCGCAGGCGCTCAGCGCCGCGAGACTGGTTTCAAAACGATCCACCGTCGCCAGCAAATCGGAAATCAAAACCATGATCCCGCGTTTGCGCGCCAGTTCCACGGCGCGTTCGAGCGGCGTGATCAAATCTGTCGCCGTACCTGCCGAGGTTTTTTCCAGCGCCAGCATGATGTGCCGCAAATGTCCG
>DATHKK010000012.1:0-3262 GCA_035489355.1 Candidatus Limnocylindria bacterium | reverse complement strand
ACGATGCGCTCACCCTCGCACTGAACAACGTGCAGGTTTTCCTCGGCACTGGCGGCAGCATCAGTGACACTACCAGCGGCACACCGAACAACACTCCGGATGATTTCAGCGACGACGAGATCGTGGCCGGGACATTCGGCTTGAGAGGCGCAGTCACGACGTTGAATCTGGCGTCGATCACATTCGATAACGGCACCACGGGCAATACTGCGGACGACATTAGTTATTTCGGAGTTTTCGCCACCGGTCTCAGCGCGGATCTGGTTGGCCTTGAGTCAGGGATTGAACTGCACGCCTCGCAGACAACCATCCGCGTCAATCGCGCCACGGACAACGACACCAATGCCGCGACAACTCCGCCGAACCTCGATTGGGACAGCCTTGCCACCACGCCCGACAGTCTGGCGCTGCCGGCGCTGGATATTGATCAGACCAATTCCATCAACGCCGTTGGCTCGCTCACTTATAACATCCTGGACGGCACGCTCGCGGGCACGACGTCTAATCTCCCGGCGAGTCCGCTGGCCGGTTTCGGGCCGAAAGCCGGCGCGGTGGGAAATGGAAGCCTCGACTTCAGGACCGCGACCATCGACACGGGAAATCCCGCCATCGGCACGGCTGGCGTGTTGACCGACGCCGACCTCGTTGCAATTACGCTGACCAACACGGACTTCTTCGTCGGCATCAACGGACCGGGACTCACGCCGGACAAGGAAGGCATCGAGGCGATTCCCGACGCTGCGATTGGTTTCCTCGTCGAGGATGTAAACTTGAAGCTGGCCATCGTGACACCCGCCGGTTTGGCCGTGGGTGACAAAACGCGCTACCTCGGCCTCGAGGCTTCCATCGGCGGGACGCAATTGCTCGGCGTCGATGGCCTGACGGTGGACCTATCCGGACTCGTGTTGCTCAATCAGGCGACCGGCCCCACGGGCCTTCCGCTGGCGGCACGCTTCGATTGGGGAGCGGCGGCGGATTCAACCACGACGGCGGGCGCGCTGCCGGATTTCACGGAACAATTGACCAGCGCGCTGCAGTTTCTCGTGGCCGGTGAAGCGGAAGTGGACGTCTTCGGATTCGTCACGCTGAACGGTGGCTTTGCCTTCAAGAAAGCGGTCGGCGCCTTCGGAGTCACGGACGCGCTAGCCGGCACGACCACGCTGTTGTCCGATGTCGAATACCTGACAGTGGGCGCTGAGATTGAAGAGGCGACAGTCAGCGCCGGCGGCATCGCACTGAGGCTCGAAGATCTCAAAGTCGCGCTGGTGTTGGTAAACGACGGCGCATTGGTCAACCCCGTGAGCTACACGGCGATCAAAGCGAGCATCGGTGGCGCGGGACTTGATGGTATTGATGGTCTGGAGTTGAACGTCATTTCCCTTGCGCTGGAAGTGAACAAGTCCAGTGATGCGCTCCATCCGAACAGGGTCCTGGATTTTGCGGACACGACCGGCTTCAACGCCGACAATGGAAAAGCGGCGCCCGTCGAAATCGCGATCAACATTACCGAGACGGAAACGATTTCGTTCGATGGCAACGAAGGCGAATTGCTGAAGATCGCGGGCGGTCTGGAGATCGACGTGTTTGGGTTCGTTTCGTTTAGCGGCACGTTTGCCTTTAAGAAGGCGACTGGCACGTTCGCGGTTACTGACACGACGACAAACGCCACGACGCTTCTGACCGGTGCTTACCTGACGATTGGAGGCACGGTGAACAGCGCCTTCGTCGGCGTGCCCGGCGAACCGGGACCGGACGACGACCTGGGCTTCAGTCTCACCGGCGTGGAGTTTGGACTCCTCCTGTTCAGCCATGCGTCCGCGCCGACGGTGAAATACACGGCGCTGAAAGCGAACATCACGGACGCGAGTTTTGTCGGTGTGCCCGGACTGACGGTCGGTGTTCAATCTCTCTCGCTCGTCGTCAGTCGCACCACCGACACGCTGCATCCGAACAAGGTTCTCGATTTCGCGGACACGAATGCTTTCGCGGCTGACGATGGCAAAGCTGCGGCGCTGACGGTTACCACCGGCCCGACGACGGAAATCGTCTTTGACTTCGACGGCAACGAGGGCGACTTGCTGCAACTCACCGGCACGTTGTCTTTCAACCTGTTCGGCTTCGTGAGCCTCGACGGAACATTCGGCGTCAAGAAAGCGAACGGGACTTTCACAGTGCTCGACGGCACGCCGGCGGGCCGCAGTTTGACGACGAGTTATCTCCTCGTGAGCGCGACCGGCGTCAATGGCTTTGCCGGGGTGAACGGCGGCACCAGCGAGGCCATCGGCTTCGAGCTCGCCGAAGTTTCCTTCACGCTCGCGCTCATTACCGATGCGAGCAGTCCGGCCAACATCCGCAGTTACACTGCGCTGAAAGCGGAAGTGGGCGATGGTACTTTTGTGGGGGTGCCGGGCCTTGACGTCTCGGTCAGGAATCTTTCCATCTCCATCAATCGCACGAGCGATGTGCTCAATCCCAATCGCGTCATTGATTTCAATGCGGCCGGTACGGTGGCCGGCACGCCGCTCGCGCCGCCGGGCGGGGGATTGGCGATTGATTTCCTGCCGGAGGGTGAATTGCTCGAAGTTGGCGGCGAACTTCATCTCGAATTGTTCGGCGCCGTTTTCGTGGATGCGGAGTTCGCGTTGCAACGCCAGAGCGTGGATGTGGATGTGAATGGCAACGGTTTCTTTTCCACGACGGAGAAGGACCTCGATGACGCCACGCTGCTTACCTTCGAACTGACGATTACGAATCTCTTCGCCGGATTGCCCGGCGCGGATCTGGACAACCCCATCGATGGTGGAATCGGATTCGCGGTGGACGAAGGCTTCATCGCGCTGGCGGTAATCAAAGCCAACGGGCTGAAGATTCCGGGCGACACGCGCAGCTTCATCGCCGTGAAGGCCAGCATCAGTGGCGCGACCATGACCGGTTTGCCGGGTGGATTGGATATCGTCGCGCCGATCCTCGAAGTCACGTTGAGCACCGCGTCGGGAACATTGCCCGGTTTCCCGGCGCCAACGAGAATTGATTGGAGCAAGTCGATCAATCTCGCGGCGAACCTCCCGAACAACGTCGCGTTGCCGGCCGTGCCCGACGTAATTCAAATCGGCGGTCTGGACATCGACTTCACCGGTCCCTTCACGAAGATCGGTGGCGCGCTGACGCTGAACGCTTTCGGTGTCCTCAAAGCATCGGCCGAATTCGAAATGGTGAAGCAGACAGTGGATGTGAATCTGCCCGGCGGCACCGACATCGATTT
>DATHKK010000011.1:0-4428 GCA_035489355.1 Candidatus Limnocylindria bacterium | reverse complement strand
AGTGGTTTGCGCGGGTTCAACCGCGCTGAGTGTTGAGTGTTCAGGGCAACCACTGCGCGCCATCGGTTCCCGCGCCTGGCGCGCCTGCATCGGATCGGGAACCTGCATCGTGGCAAAAATCGAGTTTCCCGTTTTCATCATCTTCCAAAATTCTCCATTGCATTCTCACGGGAACCCGTTGCATTTCGATTTTTGGAACTTCCGCGCGTGGAAGTGGCGGCGGGCGTCACGGTGCGTAGAATCGAACGCGCGCGGGCTTCGTATTCCTCGCGCAACCGGCGCAAGGCGCGGCCCGCTCGCTCGAAGCGGTCGCACACGTCATCAAAGAGAAAGGCGCGTTCGATTTTCGTGACGGGCGGCGCGGGCTGGTAGCTCTCCACAAGCGCCATGATTTCGGGCGGCGGCTGAAGCAAGATGCGGTTGCCTTCCCGTTGCGTCGGCCATTTCTCTTTGGCAGCGCGGCGTTGCACGGATTTTTAATAAATCTCGAAACGACCGGACCTGAAAATTTTGTTTCTTCGCCGAACTGCGATTGGTTGAGTCCCCGCTCTTTCAAAAGGGTTCGCAGCCGCCCGCAAAAGGCTTCCCGCATGGCACTGGGTTTCGTAGATTCGGTCTGCATGATTTTCGTTTTTTGATGGCCGTCGTTTCCTACTTAATAAAACTGAAAGGTTTAGGGTGCAAGGCAAAACTGAAACAAACTTGAAGTTCTGGGAACGGCTGGATCGGGTTCGCCTTTCGCGCGGTTGGACTTGGCTAAAAACCGGCAGTGAGATGCAACTTTCTGTTACAATGCTGCACTACATCAAAACGGGAAAGTACCGGGTCACGGACAAAGTGTTACACCGGCTGTCTCAGCTTGAGGCCGCGACGCCAGACGGCCGGTCCGTTGAAAACTTCGTCCGAAATTTTTTCGAAGCTCTGTTCAACGGACGAAACGAGTCGCAGGCTCGTGACATTTTTGATTTTGCGATGGGAATCGGCAGAGGTGAGTTGGCAAACCGGTTTCCAGAAACCCCCGAAAAGCTCGCTGCTGAGAAGAATGAATTGCAACGGCTAGGCTTTCTACCAGCATCAAGGAAACCGAGACGGAAGAGCGCGCCTGCCAAGGAGAAAAGCAAATGAAGACCGCAACCATGTTCCTGCTTGGGCTGCTCTGCGCCGGTTGCACCAGTCCAAAGGAGGTTGCTGACTTGCGGGGCAATGGCACGTGCAAAACTTTCGATGCTCCGCGCGCGGATGTGTGGCGGGCGGCGATCAATGCGTGTCGCTTCGGCGGATTACAAATCGAAGGATTCGACGCAGAGCGCGGATACATAGCAGCCAAGACGCCCGTGCGGATGGAGAGTTGGGGCGAGTACGTCGGTGTCTGGGTAGAAGCCAAGTCCACAAACCAAACTGAAGTGGAGGTTGTGAGCCGCCGCCGCTCCGAGCCGCGCGGACTTTTCCATTACGACTGGGAGCAACCCATCCTCATCAGCATTGGCGCGGAGTTGAGCGCAGAACCGAAAACGCAAGTGCAGCCCTTGCGCTAGTAAACCTTCCGCCTCGCCCGCCTCGCCCGCCTCGCCCGGCTCACCTTGGACGCGTGGTGTGTTTCGCGCGTAGCCTGCGAAGCCATGCCAAAAGCCGATGAATGGGTAAGTGTTAAAGCCGCTGCGATTGATCTGGGTTTGGCGCAAAGCACCGTCATCGATCTTACTGAGCGGGTCGATCCCTGCACGGCCAAGCCTTTCTTGAAAAGCCGCCGCACATCTCCGCGCCGACTCGACATTTGCGGTGCATCTGTGCAGCAACATTTGCTGGCCACGCAAGACCCGGAATTCTGGGAGATGCGTAGAGAGAAAGAGCGTCAACTCACCAAAGGGATTCGCGACAAATCGCGCCGTAAATCACTCGTCACGCGATGAACGACGCGAACAAAGTTCAGTACATCATTGAGATTCTCACCAGGATTGAGAAGCGGGGCGAGGCCGCGAACGAACTGAAGTCGGTCGATGACGCGGCGAAGAAAGCGCAGCAATCCCTTTCCAATCTGAAGACGATCGTCGGTGCCGTAGTCACGGCCTTCGGCGGTTACGTGGCCGTGCGCGCGATGGTGCGCGAAGTCGAGGAAGCGGATCGTGCCAATACGCGGTTGACTCTCGCGCTAAAGAACCAGGTCGGTGAGATGCGCGTGACGCGGGCAGAGGCGGATGGTCTCGCCGACACTTTGCAGAAGGTCACGACCGCGCAGGATGACGTTACCAAATCCATCCAGGCGCAATTGCTCGCGTTCAATGCCACCAAGGCCCAACTGCCGCAACTGACTGAACTGATTCTCGACATGGTGGCAGCGGGCAAAAGCGCCGATGAAGTCACCAACGCAATCGGCGGCGGTCTCAATGGTCGTTTCCGGGGGCTGAGCAGTTTGTTAAATGTGGGCTTCGACACTGCGAAAAGTGATGCCGAAAATTTCGCGGAGGCGATCGGGATCATTCAGGAACGTTTCGGCGGGCTGGCGCGGCAGTTGGCCAACACGCCCACGGGGCAGTTGAAGCAACTGCAAAATAATTTCAGCGACCTCAAGGAAGAGATGGGGCGCGCGCTCTTACAGGCGGCGAATCCCTGGATCGTTTCGCTGAACGAATCGGTGCGGACGGTCAACAGCTTTGCCAGCAGTTCGAACAGCGCGCGCACCGTGGTAGCGTCGGCGTTCAGCGGGATGGCGGTAGCCATCGGCACGGTTACGGCCGCGCTATCGGCTATGAAAGTGCAGGCGGCGCTGGCCAACGCTGGATTGATTTCAGCGGCGGGCGGGCGCACGGCGGGCGCAGCCGGCGCGGGCGTGATCGGTTCCATCGGCATCGTCGCGTCCGTGTACGAACTTTTCAAAATGGGCGCGGCCAAGGCGCAGCAACTCGACAGTGAATCCGCTGACCGCCGCATGTTGGAAGTGCGCAAGAATGCCATCATCTCGCTCACGGCAGAGATGAAACGCGCCGGGGAAGTGACCGAGGAAAGCGCGCAGCAGATTTACGAATCGATCTCCAAGGCGTTCAACACGCAGGACATGGAGCTTTGGCGGAAGTCGCTCGATGCCGCGACGAAAACTTTGCGGCCCGATCTGCAACTAGGCGGCACGGCGGCGGATGTCGAACGGAAGCAGCGCGCCACACTCGAACAGCTTCAGGCTACGAAGGAACTTGATGACCTGGTGTTGAAGCTTGATGCGGATCGCAGTCGCGGCACGCGCCAGCAGGTCGCGGAAGCGACCATCGCGCACAACGAACAGTTGCGGCAGATCGATGAACTCGCTTCGAAGAGCAAAGCCAGCGCGCAGGACGTCGCCGATGCAAAGGCGCTGGCCGAGGAAGGCTTTCAGGCCAAGCTGAATGACATCTACACGCCTGGCACCATCGCGCTACTGGAAGATCGCATCACCATCGCGGCCAAAAGGAGCAGCGAGGAACGCAGCACGCAGATTCAGAAAGAGTTCGATCTGCGCATCGCGCTCTATGACAAGCTGCTGAACAAGGACGGCCAGTTGCGCAGCGGCAGCGTGCCGGGCGGCGTCAACAAAGACCAATATAACGAATTGGTGCGCAGCGCGCGGCAACGTCGCGCGGAAGAGTTCGCTTCGCAGTCGGGCGCCATGAACAGCGAACGCGATTCGCTCACGATGGGTGAAGGCGCGCAATACGAACAGCAGATGCAGCGGCGCATCGCCGCCGTGCGCGCCTACTACGATGGCGTGATTCAAATGGCGCGTGAGGCCAATCAGGAAACGGCGCGACTCGAAGAGCAAAAGACCGAACACATTGAGGCTTTGACCAAGCGCCAGACTCTTGCCTCAAAGCAACTTTACGACGGCGTGAACCAAGGAATCGATCAAGCCATCCAGGGAACCGCCAGCGGAATGACCGCGGCCTTCGATGCCATGATCGATGGAACAAAATCGGCATCCCAGGCTTGGGAAGATTTTGGGCGTTCCTTCCTCAAGATGATTCGAGACATCATTTTGCAACTGCTCATCACCATCGCGTTGAAAGCTGCGTTGCGCGCTTTCGGAGTGCCTGCTGCGGACGGCGGTACCTTTGGTTCTATCGATCACGCGGAGACTGAACCTTCGCCTGCCGCGAAAGGCATGGTGAAAATGCGCGCAGCGGGCGGGATTGATGGCGTGGATGAAGTTTCATCGCCGACATTCCTGCCCAAGTTCAACGTGCTCGCGGGCGAAGCTGGTCGTGAAATGTTGACCGTGCTGGCGCGCCCGAGCTTTTTTGATCGCGATGGGATGCGCGGCATCGTTGGCTTGGCGAAAGGCCGGCGTTTGATGGTGCTGCCCGCTGAACAAGTTGAGCAACGCCTGACGCGGGCGGCTTCTGGTTACGTGAGTGGCGGAACATCGCAATTCGTCGGCTCGGCCAACATCGGGCGCGGGTCCGA
>DATHKK010000010.1:0-2300 GCA_035489355.1 Candidatus Limnocylindria bacterium | reverse complement strand
CGGCGTTAATCCCCTCCGCATTCTTCACGAAAAAAAGCTGTCCCGCATAATCCGAGGCCGTGGCAGGATCAGCGACGCGCCGCCATGAGTAAACAATCTCATCGGCGGTGATAGGTTCGCCCGTGGACCACATGAGATTCGAGCGCAGGTGAAAGGTGTAAATGGTTCCGTCCGGCGAAATGTCCCAGCGCTCCGCCAATCCAGGAATTGCCGCGCCATCCACCGGACTTTGCCGCGTGAGACCTTCGAACATCGACGCGGCGACGCGTCCATCGGGCTGGCCGGTTACAATGGCCGGGTCGATCGACTCAGGTTCGGCGGCATTAACAATGACGACGTCAGCACGCGGTTCGTTGCGCATACAACCCGTGAGCGCCAATGCGAACAGAGGCGCGGAAACTGAAAAGCAGAGAGCGAAAAAGCGAAACGCCCTCTTCCATTGAAAGAGGGCGCTCGCGAAAACGTTCATTGGCAAACGGCTTACTTTTGATCTGGCGCGGCGGGAATATTCGGTTGGACCGGCGCCGGGGCGGGCACCTTCAGATCAATCGGTTGATTTGGAGCTGGGGCAGGCGCCGAGGTGGACGCCGCCGGAGGCGGCGGCAAAGTGGGCGTCGTCGATTTCGTCTCATTCATCAGCTTCTGATACCGCCCGGTGTTGCCACTCGTCGTTTTGTACGTGCCCATGACCGTGAGCAGGATGGCCAATCCGAAGAAAATTCCCGCACACCACTTGGTCAGCTTCGTCAGCACGTTGCCCGAGCCGGCACCGAACAAGGCGTCCGTCGCAGCGCCGCCGAAGGCCTGGCCCATGCCGGCCTCCTTCTTCGGCAATTGCACGAGCACGAGCAGCACGAGCAGCAAGCAATCCAACACCAGCACCGCCGTAAAAAAGTAGATAAAAAATATCAGCATAGTTTTCCCTAAATCGAATTCTTCACAATGTCCGCGAAACTGCGGACCTCCAGTGCAGCGCCGCCCACGAGCGCGCCGTCCACATCGGGGAGAGACATCAACTCGCGAGCATTGGCCGGCTTGACGCTGCCACCATATTGGATGCGCACCTTGCGGGCAACCGCTTCATCGAACATTTTTGCCAGCAGCTGGCGAATGAAAGCGTGCGCCTCCTGGGCCTGCTGCGCAGTCGCGGTCTTGCCTGTGCCAATCGCCCAGACCGGTTCGTAAGCGACGACGGTCTCCGTCATTTGCTCCTTGGTCAGCCCGGCGAGGCTATCATTAATCTGCGTTTCCAAAACGAATTCCATCTTTCCCGCATCGCGCTGCGTCAACGTTTCGCCCACGCACACAATCGGCTTCAACGACGCCGCATGCGCCGCACGGGCCTTCTTCGAAATCAACTCGTCGCTCTCGTTCTGATACATGCGCCGCTCGGAGTGCCCGAGGATCACGTAGCGCACGGAAAATTCCTTCAACATGACGGCGGCAATTTCGCCCGTGTAAGCGCCGACGTTGTGCTCGCTCATGTTCTGCGCGCCGAGGGCAATGTTCTTGGAGGAGAGAATCTCTTTCGAAATCTCGCAGAGAGCCGTGTAAGGCGGGCACACGACGATATCGATGTCCTTCACGCTGGCGAGTTCGCGCTTCAACCCGTTCAACAGGTCGAGGCTCTCGGCCACGGTTTTATTCATCTTCCAATTACCGGCGATGATCAGTTTGCGTTCTTTGTCCACGGGGTTGGTTGCTGGTTGAGGTTGAAAATTGCCTTCTTTGAATCACTTGTCGCTCAAGGCCGCGACGCCGGGCAATTCCTTGCCTTCGAGAAATTCCAGGCTCGCGCCGCCGCCCGTGCTCATGAACGTCACCTTATCGCCGAGGCCGGCCTGATTGAGCGCTTTCACGCTGTCACCGCCGCCGATGATGCTTTTGGCGCCGTTCTGCTGCGTCGCTTCCACGACCGCCTTGGCCACGGCGTTCGTGCCTTCGGCGAAACGTTTGTCCTCGAACATGCCCATCGGGCCATTCCACAAAATGGTCTTCGCACCGCGAATGATTTCGGCGTAGCGCTTGGCGGTCTCGGGACCAATGTCGAATCCTTCGGCGTCATCGGGGATGTTTCCGCTGAGCACGCGCGGATTCTGAAACTCGAACACCGGCTTGCCCTTCTTGTTCAATTTGCCGGTATCAACGGACGTTGCGATGACGGTATCGCTGGGAAGTTCGAAACGAACGCCGCGCTTCTTTGCCTTCTCCTCCGCCGCCAGTGCGGTGCCCGTGTGGTCTTTCTCCACGAGTGATTTCCCAATCTTCCCGCCCCGCGCGAGTTGGAACGTGTAAGCCAT
>DATHKK010000009.1:0-2623 GCA_035489355.1 Candidatus Limnocylindria bacterium | reverse complement strand
GGATTTTCCGGTCAGTGTCATGGACGTGGTGCTGATGGGACGCTACGGGCATCTCGGGTTGATTCGTCGCGCCGGCAAACACGATCGGGAGATCGCGCGCGATTGTCTGGATAAGGTGAAGATGCTCCCTTACGCCAACCGCCAGATTTCCAACCTGAGTGGCGGCCAGCAACAGCGGGTGTTTTTGGCGCGCGCGCTGGCGCAGGAGAGCGATCTCTACTTCATGGACGAACCTTTCTCCGGCGTCGATGCCGCGACAGAGTCCGCGATTGTCACGCTGCTGCACGAATTGAAAGACAAAGGCAAAACGCTTCTCGTGGTGCATCACGATCTTCCCACCGCGCGGGAATACTTCGACATGCTCCTCCTCCTGAACATGCGCGTGGTCGCGTTTGGTCCCACCGCGGAGGTTTTCAAAAATGATCTTCTGCAGACGACCTACGGTGGACGATTGACAATTCTTTCTGAAGTGGCGGAAGCCGTGCGCGAGCGCGGTGAAGGGCGGATATGAACGGCGTGTTGCCGAACCCGTCGATGGTGGGGCGCGTCGCTCCGCGCGCGCGGCGAACCAAGAAGAGCGCGCTGCTGTTGGACGGTTTTGGCCCACTCTCGGCGCGGGCGAAGCGACGCGCCCTACCCCTTCTGGTATTGTTCGGGCTGCTTTGGTGTTTCCCGGCACACGCGGCTCGCATCGGTGACTTGTCGGAGACATCCATTTGGGAACAAGCCCTTCGCTTTTTTACCTTCCAGGATCCCTCCGTTCGCTACGCACTCGCGGGCTCAGTCTTACTCGGAATCAGTTGCGGCCTCCTGGGCAGCTTCATCGTCGTCCGCAAAATGGCACTCGTCGGCGACGCACTTTCTCACGCGGTGCTCCCGGGCGTAGCCATCGGATTTCTCTGGAACATGGCCAAAGACCCGATCGCCATTTTCATCGGCGCGACGATTGCCGGATTGATCGGCACCGCCGTCGTGAACTGGATCAAGCAGACCACGCACTTGAAGGAAGACACCGCTCTCGGACTCGTGCTCGCCGTGTTTTTCGCCGTCGGCATCTGCCTGCTCACTATGATTCAACGATTGCCAACCGGGAACAAAAGCGGCCTCGACAAATTTCTTTTCGGCCAGGCTGCTTCCATTGGAGAGAAGGATGTCATCCTCATGACCGCCGTTACGGCTTTATCGATCCTGGTGATCCTGGTGTTCTACAAGGAGTTCCTCGTGACCAGCTTTGACCCTGGATTCGCACGCTCGGTGGGTTTTCGCGTTCAACTTTTCCACTACGGGCTGATGCTGCTCGTGGCTTTTGCCGTCGTCATTGCTCTCCAGGCCGTCGGCGTCGTCCTCGTTTCCGCGATGCTCATCACTCCCGCGGCCGCGGCGTACCTCCTCACGGATCGCTTGAGCCGAATGCTGTGGCTCGCGTCGCTCTTCGGGATGCTTGCGGGCGCTGTCGGCGCGTTCTTTTCATTCCTCGGACCGAACCTCCCTACCGGCCCCTTCATGGTCCTCGGCGCAAGCGCCGTGTTCGTGATGGCTTTCCTGTTTGCACCGCGTCATGGCGTTGTCATGCGCTGGCTGCGGCAGCGTTCCCGCTCGTCGCGGACCAAACGCGAGAACACGCTCAAATCCATTTACCACGTCCTCGAAGCACGAGACTTCAAAGGCGAAGGCGTTTCCCTGCGCGAACTGGCCGAGCGTCGGCGCGAGACGGTGGAAGAGGCCCGCGCTCAAGCTGATCACTTGCGCCATCACGGACTGGCCTCGCTCGATGACGATCGCGCCACCATTTTTCTGACGCCGTCCGGCTGGCAACTCGCGGCCGCCATTGTGCGCAATCACCGGCTGTGGGAATTGTATCTCACCAACGCCGCGCACATCGCCGCCGATCACGTCCACGAGGACGCGGAGAAAATCGAGCACGTCCTCGGTGAAGAAGTCGTGCGTGAACTGGAGCGCCGCCTCCAATACGCCACCCACGATCCACATGGCCGCGCGATTCCGAATCTCGACACGATTCGCCGGGGCGCAACGCAAGAGAGCCGAGAACCGCTCGTCGGGTACGGAAAGAAACCGTGATATGTCACTGATTCCACCATTCGATTTCCAACACGTGATCGCGGATCCGTGGACGCGAGAAATCGGGAGCTACGGTTGGATCGCGCTCATGGGATTTTTCGTGGCCACGGCCTGCGGCCTCGTCGGAAATTATCTCATCCTGCGCCGCATGGCCCTGGTGGGCGATGCGATCAGCCACAGCGTGCTCCCAGGCATCGCCATCGCGTTCCTGCTCGCGAACAGCCGCAGTTCCATCGTCATGTTTCTCGGCGCGCTCGCCGCGGGAATCGTCACCACGATCATGATCGAAATCATCCATCGCAAATCGCGTGTGAAGCAGGACGCCGCCATTGGCATCACCTTCTCCAGCCTCTTCGCCATCGGCGTCATTCTGATCAGCGTCTTCGCGAGCAAAGTGGATCTCGATCAAGACTGCGTGCTCTATGGCGAGATCAGCAACATCCGGTTCGACTTGCCTTACGTGACGCTTGGCTCGCTGACACTCGGTCCGCCCACGCTCGTGCGAATGGGTGTGGTCGCGGTGGTCATCGTCGGGCTGATTTTC
>DATHKK010000008.1:0-7018 GCA_035489355.1 Candidatus Limnocylindria bacterium | reverse complement strand
AGACTTCCCGTGGGCTAATTTGCCGCCAAATTTGCCACGCAGACCGCAGAAACATTGAAAAGAAATTGCTTCGGCGCGTCGAAAGCGGCAATGATGGTGCTGAAAATCCAGCGCAAATCAGAATCAAAAGGCACGAGCTATGAGCAATTGGAAACCGACATGGTGTAACGGCAAAGATCATCCGTGGCGGCCCAGCCGTCGTGATTTTCTGCGCGTCGGTGTTGTCAGCAGTCTCGGACTCTCGCTGGGGCAGATGCTCAAGATGGAAGCACTCGCTGCGCCCGGCAAAGACCCCGCCGCCGGTGCCGCTGCCAAATCCATCATCAACATTTATCTGCCCGGCGGCATGGCGGCGCAGGAGTCGTTCGACCCCAAGATGCTGGCGCCCATCGAGTATCGCGGACCGCTCGGCTCGGTGAAGACCAAGCTCCCCGGCGTGCATTACTCGGAGAACATGGTGAAGACCGCCGAGATTGCGGACAAGATCTGCGTCGTGCGCTCGATGACACACGGCGAAGCCGACCACGACCGCGGCACGCACAACATGTTCACCGGCTATCGTCCCAGCCCGGCGATTCATTTCCCGAGCTTCGGCAGCGTCATCTCGCATGAACTCGGCGCGCGCAATGATCTCCCGCCCTACGTTTGCATTCCGTCCATGCCGAATTCCTTCGCGGGCACCGGCTATCTCGGCTCGGCTTACGGGCCGTTCAGCCTCGGCAGCGATCCGGCGAGCACGGGCTTCAAGGTGCGCGATTTGAATCTGCCGGCGGGCGTGGATGAGAAACGCTTCGCTGAGCGCAAGGACATTCGCGCCGCCGTGGACGAGCACTTCAGCACGCTGGAAAAATCCGACGCGCTCGATGGCATGGATTCCTTCTACCAACGCGCCTACTCGATGCTCTCCTCGGAGAAGGCCCGCGCGGCGTTTGCGATTTCCGATGAGAAACAAAATCTCCGCGAGGAATACGGCCTGAACGACGCCGGCCAACGGATGCTGCTCGCGCGCCGTCTCGTCGAGGCGGGCGTGCGTTTCGTGTCGCTGACCTATGGCGGCTGGGATCATCACGACAACATCAAGACCGCGATGACCAACCAGATGCCGAAGTTCGACCAGGCTTTCGCGGCGCTCATTCGCGACCTCGACCGGCGCGGGATGCTCGACAGCACGCTCGTCATGGTCACGACCGAGTTCGGCCGCACGCCGAAGATCAACAACACCGGCGGACGGGACCATTATCCCAAGGTGTTCAGCATCGTGCTGGCGGGCGGCGGCATCAAGAAGGGCGCCGTGCATGGTTCCTCGGACGCGACCGGCGGCGAGCCGGACGCCGATCCATTGAACGTGCCGGACCTCGCGGCCACCATCTACAACCAGATCGGCATCGACTCGAACAAGGTGCTCTACGCGCCCGGCCCGCGCCCGATTGTCATCGTCAAGGACGGCAACGTCGTCAAAGAACTGCTGGCGTGAAGGCGTGAAAACATTTTCCCCACGAAGCCAAGTCTGAGTAGGCCACTCGACCCCAGATGCCAAAATCACCGAGCAGAAAGACGGCAGACTTGGAGATTGCGATTGCCGAGGCGTCTCGAAGCAGTGGCCTTGGCGTGTCCCCAACACAAAAGTCGAAAGCAAAGGCCGGACGAATCGTGTATATCGAGTGCAAAGCTGGCGGTTTGACTGGCACGGCGCGGATTGGTCGCGTGACGCTTTCCAAGACCGGGCGAACACTTTACTACCGTGATCAGACGTTCCAGAGCCTCAAGGGCGCGGGCTTCAAGTCCAACTACTACTGCGTCGAGACAGGCGAAAATTATTGGATCTCGGGCCCGAAGCGCCGAGGTGGCGATGCGCTGTACGGCGGCAACACGCCCATCGAAATCGATGAAGACGTTCGCGAGGAGTATTGGCGAGACATCAGGCGGCAGCCGGAACGAATTCATGAACCCGCAGCCTAATGGAGCGTGACCCGATCACCAGCTCGCCGGAGATTCTGACTCGTCCAGTCACATAACTTTGGAAATGATCATGCGAACTCTAGCCTTTGGATTCACGGCGATGTTGCTGGCCGGAGTCGCGCACGCCGCGTCGCCGCGGCTTAATTCCACCACGCCGCCCGGTGCGCAGCGCGGCACGGAAACCACGCTCACCCTCAACGGCGCGCGACTGGATGCCGCGCCGGAGATCGTTTTCATCGGGTCGGGCATCAAGCTGGTGAAGATTGATTCGGCCAAGACCAATGCCATCAAGGCCACCATTCTGATCGACAAGGACTGTCCGCTCGGCGAGCACCAGTTGCGCGTGCGGACGGCGGGCGGCGTGTCCGAGTTGCGCACCTTCTGGGTCGGCGCGTATCCGAACGTCGGCGAATTCGAGCCGAACAACGAGCGCGCAAAGGCCCACCAGGTTTCGCTCGGCACGACCATCAACGGCACGGCGGGCGGCGAGGACACGGACTTCTTCCGCGTCGAGGCCAAGAAGGGCCAGCGCATCTCCGCGGAAGTGGAAGCGATTCGCCTCGGTCGCGCGATGCTCGACGCCTTTCTCGCCATTCGCGACAGCGACGGCAAGGTGCTCGCCTCGGCGGACGACACGACGCTGCTGATGCAGGACGCGTTCGTCTCCGTGCTCGCACCCAAGGACGGCCATTACTACATCGAGATGCGCGACGGCACTTACAGCGGCAACGAGTCCGCGTATCGGTTGCACGTCGGAAGGTTTCCGCGTCCGATGACGATTTACCCACTCGGCGGGAAAGCCGGTGAAAAAGTTTCGTTCCAGTTCATCGGCGATGTGGGTGGGAATTTCTCGCAAGAGATTCAGTTGCCCGCAACGCCGGACGACAAGTTCGGCGCGTTCGCACAGCAGAATGGCGAAACGCCGCCGTCGCCCAACTGGATTCGAGTGAGCGCCTTCGGTAACGAACTCGAAGCGGAACCGAACGACAAAAAAGATGCCGCCACAGCGCACTCCGGCTCTCTGCCCATCGCATTCAACGGTGTGATTTCCAAAAAGAACGACGTGGACTTCTTTCGTTTCACGGCGAAGAAGGGCGCGGCGCTCGACATTAACGTTTATGCGCGCCGGCTGCGTTCACCACTTGATTCCGCGTTGGACATCTTTGATGCGAAAGGCAGCAAGCTCGCCTCGAATGACGACAGTGGCGGAGCAGACAGCAGTGTGAAATTCACCGTGCCCGCAGACGGCGAATATCTCGTCGCGGTGCGGGATCAGTTTGAGCAAGGCGGGCCGGACTTCGTTTATCGCATCGAGATTGTGCCGCAACAGCCGAGTGTCGTGATGAGCATCCCGCAGGTCGCGCGCAATGACTCGCAGAACCGCCAGTTCATCATCGTGCCGCGCGGCGGTCGTTTCGCGACGATGATGTCGGCGAAGCGCGCGAACTTCGCGGGTGATTTGGTCTTTAACATTCCGGATCTTCCGGCCGGCGTGAAGATGGTGGCCGACACGCTCCCCGCCAAACAGGAATTGGAGCCGATCGTCTTCGAGGCCGCGCCGGACGCGCCCATCACTGGAAAATTCGTCGAACTCACGGCGCAGCCGACTGACACGAGCAAGTCGATCAAAGCAACGTTTCAACACGATGTCGAATTCGTCTCCGGCCCGAACAACACTTATTACTACAGCACGCGCGAGGAGAAACTTTACGCCGCAGTGTGCGAGGCGGCGCCGTTCTCCATCCGCATCGAAGAACCCAAAGCTCCGCTCGTTTCCTTCGGCGCGCTGGATTTGAAAATTCTGGCGGAGCGCCGCGACGGCTTTGAGGCGCCCATCAACGTGAAGATGATGTGGAATCCGCCGGGCGTCGGTTCACTGCCGGACATTACGATTCCCAAAGGCTCGAACTCTGCCGTGTATCAGCTCAACGCCAAGGCCGATGTCGAGCCGCGCAAATGGAAGATCGCGGTGCTCGGTTCCACCGGCAGCACGGATCGAAATGCCAACGAACGAAACGGCGCGATTTACGTCTCGTCACAACTTGTGACGCTGGAGATGGCGGAACCGTTCGTCGTGGGCACGATGGCGCCGGTGATGGTTTCGCCGGGACAGGAAGCGAAACTCATCTGCAAACTGGATCAGCGAAAACCGTTCGAGGGCAAAGCCCGCGTGCGCGTCTTGGGGTTGCCGGAAAAGATCACAGCCTCGGAAGCATTCATCACCAGCGCGGACAAGGAAGTGACGATCAAGCTGACTGTGGACTCCACCATGACCCTTGGTTCGATTCGCAACTTCCTGTGCGCCGCCGATGTCGTTCACAACGATCATATCATTCCGCACAATCTTGCGGCGGGCGCGGTCATCCGCGTCGTGCCGCCGAAGAAGGACGCAGGGAAGCAGGTCGCGAAGTCTGACGCGAAATCGAAGTAGCATGAAGTTCGAGTGCCCCCATTGCAGTCAGCATTTGTCCGCCGAACGCGAGATGGTCGGCCGTCAAATCGGCTGCCCGGCGTGTGCGAACACGATCACGATTCCAGCGCCCGCAGTGGAAACCGGGAGCGCGACTGTCCCGGCCGCACCCGTCGGCGTCTCGCCGCCGGGTTCTTTCGTAAACCGCGAAGAAGTTTTCGGCGGGACGCCACGCGCTCCCCATCGAAGGGTGCCGCTGCTCGCGCTCACCGTGGCCATCCTCGTTGTCGGTGTTGCGGTCGCCGCATTCGTAATTTTTCGTGGAGGCAGCGGCAGTCTCAATGTCCTTTCATCGTTCACAGGTTCTCCGCCCAACGAACTGCGTGTCTATCCGCCCAACGTGAATCTCAAGACGAAGGGTGATCGTCAATCAGTCGTCGTGCAGGCGCTTTACGCGGATGGATTGACGCGTGATGTGACCAGTGACGCGGGCTTTTCACTGGTCAATAAAGCGCTCGCGAAAATCGAAAACGGAACTCTCTCGCCGCTTGCTGACGGCAAAACCGATTTGAAGATCAAGTTTGGCGGCAAGGAAATCACGCTGCCGGTCGTCGTCGAGGAGGCGAAGATGGAGCGTCCCGTCAGCTTCAACCTCGATGTCATGCCGGTGTTCATGAAAGCGGGCTGCAACTCCGGCGGCTGTCACGGCGCGTCGCGCGGCAAAGACGGGTTTGCGCTTTCTCTTTTCGGTTACGACAGCGAGGGCGATTACTTTCGGCTCACGCGGCAGATGATTGGCCGCCGCATTAATCTCGCCCTGCCCGAGGAGAGCCTCGTGATGGAAAAGGCCATCGGCAAAGTCCCGCACGGCGGCGGCGAACGCTTCAAGCCCGACAGTGAACTGTATCGCACGCTGGTGCGTTGGATCGAAGCGGGTGTGCCGAAGGACCAGACGAATATCGCGAAGGTAGTTAGCGTGGACATCATGCCGAAGCAAGCCGTGCTGGATGGAAGCAATGCTACGCAACGGGTGACAGTGCGCGCGACTTATTCCGACGGCACCGATCGCGACGTGACCACGCTGGCTGCGTTCTTCAGTAATAACGATCCAGTGGCGAAAGTTTCCGACGACGGCGTTGTGAAAGCGGGGCAGCGCGGCGAAGCGTTCGTCACGGCGCGCTTCGATACGCACACCGTTGGCGCACAGATGTTGGTGGTGCCGCGCGGATTGAAGTTCACATGGCCGGAAGTTGCGGAGAATAATTACATCGATCAGTTGGTGAACGCGAAGCTGAAGAAGTTGCGTATCACACCGAGCGATGTTTGCGACGACGCCACGTTCATTCGTCGTGCTTACATCGATGTGACCGGCACGCTGCCGAAGCCGGAGGAAGTGCGAGAGTTCGTGGACAATATGAGCAGCGGCAAGCGCGGCGATCTGATCGACAAGCTGCTCGACCGGAAGGAATTCGCGGACCTGTGGGTGATGAAGTTCGCCGAGTTGCTCCAGATTCGTTCGAACCAAAACGAGTTTCAGTACAAGGCTGCGCTGCTCTATTACAACTGGCTCCAGGATCAGTTCGCGAAGAATACGCCCATCGATCAGATCGTGAAGGGGATTTTGACGGCGGAGGGCAGCAACTTCAAAAATCCGGCGGCGAGTTATTTTCAAATTGAACGCGACACGCTGAAGACTTCCGAGAATGTGGCGCAGGTTTTTATGGGCATGCGCGTGCAGTGTGCGCAGTGCCACAATCATCCGTTCGACCAGTGGACGATGAATGATTACTACAGCTTCGCGGCGTTCTTCCCGCAAGTGACGCGCAAGCAGGGCGACGATCCGCGCGAGACGATCATTTACGCGAAGGCCGACGGCGAAGTGCAGCATCCCGTGACGAAGAAACCGATGGCGCCGAAGTTCCTCGGTGGCGAGAGGCCGGAGATCAAGAAGGGCGAAGATCGGCGTGAGGTGTTGGCGAACTGGCTGGCTTCAACAAACAATCCGTTCTTCGCCAAGAACATGGCCAACATCGTTTGGGCGCACTTCCTTGGGAAGGGGATCATCGATCCCGTGGACGACGTGCGGGTGAGTAATCCATCCATTAATCCCGAACTGCTCGACGCGCTCGGCACGAAGTTCATGGATTACAAATACGATTTCAAAAAGCTCGTGCGCGACATCTGCAACTCGCGCACGTATCAGCTTTCGACCCGCGCCAACGAGAGCAACGCACTCGATGATCGGAATTTTTCCCATGCTTCGATTAGGCGGATGCGCGCGGAGGTCTTGCTGGATTGCATCAACGGCGTGACGGACACGGCGGACAAGTTTCAGGGCCTGCCGCGGGGCGCGAGGGCGGTAGAGATCGCTGATGGCAACGTGAACAATTATTTCCTCACGACGTTTGGTCGGGCGACGCGCGGCACGGTTTGTTCCTGTGAAGTGCGGACGGAGCCGAATCTTTCGCAAGCCTTGCACTTGCTCAACGGCGATTCGACGCAGGGCAAGATTGCCAATGGCGGTGTCGTGAAGAAGTTGCTCGCCGCGCACAAAGAACCGGCCAAGGTGATCGAAGAGCTTTATTTGCGCTGTCTTTCTCGCGCGCCCACGGAGAAGGAAATGGCCAGGCTCAAGACGCATTTCGTGGA
>DATHKK010000007.1:0-3318 GCA_035489355.1 Candidatus Limnocylindria bacterium | reverse complement strand
GACGAGAATGGCCTGCGTGATGTTTCTTTCCTGCACCACGCGCTCGAAATCATTCGTGCGTCCCAGCAACGGCATCAAATGTCCGTGGCCATTTGGCTCATCGCACAGTAACCCGATCGTGCGGATGCCGAGATCGGATTTGCGCGCCAGCCATTCCCGAAGCTCCCAGGCTTTCTTGGCGGGACCGACGAGCAACGTGTTCTCCGCGTTGAGGCCGCGAAAGGTTCGCCGCGCCAGCCAGCCAGGCAGCAACACGCCCGTCGCCAGCATCGTGCCGTAAAGGGCCACGGCGAAACAGAACAGGAACAGGCGCGAGATGCCGCGGTCCTTTGTCGCAATCAGGAAGACGACGATGGCGACGATCGCCACGAGTGTTTGCACCATGGCCGTGCGGTGTTTCTCGAAGACATCTTTGCGCAGGAGATTTCCATCGCCCTTGTAGCGATAGACAGATTCAAGGAGCAGCCCCATGACCATGAGACCGAAATAAAAAACGTAGCGCTCGGGAAAGGCGAACGGCCGATAAGCGTGGCCGAATACGATGAACATTCCCCAATATAAAGCGACGGCAGCGCCGATTTGCGCCGTCGTCACCAGACTGAAAAGCCCGTGATTGCGTTGAGTAATCATCCTCCTTGGCGGCAAATTTGGCCCGTCGCGTCGCACTGTCAACGGGTGGAGCGCGAATAGATAATTTTTTTTTTGCGACTAAGCTGGAACAGAAGCGAACGAAGGAAATGAAGCCGGAAGAGACGGGTTCCATGTCTTTTTAGACAAGCCCGAGCCGAGCCGTTTGGTCCGATGTACGGCCGGCGCTCGAATCGAGAAATGGGAGCGCGGCTCTTGAGAGCCGCGCTCCGCGCATTCCTTTGTCCCTTCGTTTGCTTCTATCGAAGTTTGAATCGTTCCGATTAAGGAACAATCACCCGCAGGGAGCCTGGATCGATACCAAAGGTGGCGGGCAGGAGCGCCACGTTTTCTCCTTCGAGATGGAAGAAGATCGGCTGGGCACACCGCAGTTCCAATTGCGCGCCCTTGAGCTGAATGGTGTGGCGGCCCGTGTGAAAGTTGCCGGTGAGCATGCCCCAACTGCTCCGCACCACACTCTCCAAATTCACGCGCGGATAAATCACGGCTTCGAGAATTCCGTCGCACAAGTCGGCGAGCGGAAACATGGGAAAACGTCCTCCGTAAAATCTGCCGTTGCCGATCAATACCAATTGTCCAGCGACGGTTTCGCGGCCATTGCTCACCTCGATTGGAGGCAGCTTTTCCGCCAGCGCTCGCAAAGCCGCCACGATGTAAGAGAGAAAGCCGATACGTTTCTTCATCTCCCAATTGACCAACTCGATCGCGCGAGAATCCAGGCCCGCGCCGGCAATCTGGGCGAAGTAGCGGCGCTCGGCGCGATCTCCATTGGTGTAGCTCGCCCAGGGCGCATCGATGAGCCTGTCGCGCCCGCCGAGGATCACCTGCCAGGCCTGGCCGAGATTCGACGGCATGCTCAATTCCTTGGCGAACACGTTCGCGGTGCCCAGCGGCAAAACACCGAGGCGCACGCGAGAAAGTCCGTCGGCGTCCACGATCCCGTTTAGCACTTCGTTCAGTGTGCCATCGCCGCCCGCGGCCACGACCGTGTCGAAACCTTCACGCACGGCTTCGTTCGCCAGGCGTCGCGCATCGCCGGCGCAAAGGGTCGGCTTGAGCGCGGCGGTGCGCGCGATGGATTCGAGGTGCGACTGGAAGCTGCGCGCTCTATTGCCGCGCGCAACGGGGTTGAAAATGACGCAAGGCTTCATCGCTCCAGTGCTGATTCCAAAATCCAAAGTCCAGGAACCAAAGTCGAGCGTTCCTGAAAGCACACCCGGCGTGACGGCAAGCATCTGTGCTTGCTCGTGAGCCGAGGCTTCCAGCCCGGCGGAAGAACGGCGCGTCCACGAATCACGCTTCCAAAATATCTTCGCTTTGTTCCGGGCGGCCGGAAGCCGCCCTCACTGGCAGGCAGGATGCCTGCCGCCACATCGGTGTGGGCGCGAATGTATTTCCTCTTTGCGCCCTGCAATCTTTCCCCGATGCTCCGCCGCCGTGAGCCGCGCGGTATTTCTGGATCGAGATGGAACTCTCATTGAGGAGAAGGATTATCTCCATCGTCCCGAAGACGTGGTCATTTTTCCGGGCGTGGGGCTGGCGCTGAAGCGATTGCAGGACGCTGGCTTCGAACTCTTCATCGTGACCAACCAATCTGGCGTGGGCCGCGGCTATTTCACGATGGAAGATGTGCATCGCGTTCACGAACGCCTCGCGATCGAACTGGCGAAGGACGGCGTGCATTTCAAAAAAATCTACATTGCGCCCGAGCATCCCGATGCGCCCAGCCGCGGAAGAAAGCCGTCGCCGCAATTTCTTTTCGATGCCCGCGACGAGTTCGGCCTCGACCTCAGTGAAAGCTACATGATCGGCGATAAGTCGATCGACGTTGAGTGCGGGACCAACGCAGGCGTGAAGCAGAGTCTCCTGGCGAGAACAGGCTACGGCGCTGAAGTGGAAAAGAAGGGGGCGCCGCGGAACGCCGTCGTCGTCGATGACTTGCCAGCGGCCGTGGAATGGCTTCTCAATTCACCCTAGCCATGAACATTGTCGGCATCATTCCCGCACGCCACGCCTCCACGCGATTTCCCGGCAAACCGCTGCACTTGATTGCCGGCAAGCCGCTCATTCAACACGTCGTCGAGCAATGTCAGAAGGCGCGGACGCTAAATGAAGTAATTGTCGCAACCGATGACGCACGAATCGCGGACGCGGCGCGGAAGTTCTGCCGCGTGGAAATGACTCGCGCCGATCACCCCAGCGGCTCGGATCGCATTGCGGAAGTGGCGACGCGAATCCAGTGCGACGCCGTGATGAACATTCAAGGTGATGAACCGTTGATTGATCCCGCCGTCATTGACTCGGTCGCTGGCGCGCTCGTTGGGAACGAGATGTCCACGGCGGCAACGGCCATTCGCAGCGTGGAGGAATACGATTCCCCGAACGTCGTGAAAGTCGTTGTCAGCGCTTCTGGGCGCGCTCTATATTTTTCCCGGCGCACGATTCCGTTCGTTCGAGAGGCCGCCAGTCGTTCGAGTGCCGAACAGTTGGCGGCGTTTCCTTTTTTGAAACACCTCGGCCTGTATGGTTACCGGCGCGAGACATTGTTGCGACTGGTGCAGTTCCCGGTTTCGCCGCTGGAAAACGCCGAGAAGTTGGAGCAATTGCGGGCGCTGGAGAACGGAATCCAAATCGCCGTGGTGAAGGTGAATTATGACAGCGTCGGCGTGG
>DATHKK010000006.1:0-3614 GCA_035489355.1 Candidatus Limnocylindria bacterium | reverse complement strand
GACATTCATCCGACGAAGAAGGAACCAGTCGGCGCACGTCTCGCGTTGCTCGCGCACCAGATTGCTTACGGAGAAAAGATCGTCGCGGATGGGCCGACGTACGATGGCGCGAAGTTCAAGGAGGGCAAAGCGACCCTGAGCTTCGACAACGTGGGCGGTGGCTTGGAAGCACGCGGCGGAGATCTCAAGGGCTTCGCGATCGCTGGCGCCGACAAAAAGTTTGTTTGGGCGACGGCTAAGATCGAGGGCGACAAGGTCGTCGTCAGCAATCCTGCGGTAACACAGCCAGCGGCGGTGCGTTTCGGATGGTCTGATTTCCCGGTCGTGAACCTTTTCAACAAAGAAGGGCTGCCCGCCACTCCGTTCCGCACGGATGACTGGGACATGCTCACGAAGCCGAAGCCCGTCGCCGCGAACAAATGATCTCCCACGTCGCCAGAATTCTAACGCTCGCGGCGTTAGCGTGCGTGCCATCTATGAGCATCGGCGCAGTCTCCATTGAGAAATCCGAGTTCATCTACGAGCAGGCGCCGTTTCCGTCTTGTCATGCTTCGACGATTGTCGAGACGAAGTCTGGCCTGATGGCTGCGTGGTTCGGCGGCAGCGATGAAGCCAAGCCAGACGTGACGATTTGGACGGCGCAGCACGACGGAATGAAATGGTCTGCGCCCGTCGAAGTTGCCACCGGCGTTCAGGCGGACAAACGGTTCCCGTGTTGGAACCCGGTGTTGATTCAACCAGCAAATGGACCGTTGCTGCTCTTCTACAAAGTCGGCCCCAAGCCATCGAATTGGTGGGGCATGCTGATTAAGTCCGATGACGCGGGCAAAACATGGTCCAAGCCGGAGCGCCTGCCGGAAAACATTCTCGGCCCCATTCGCGCCAAGCCGGTGTTGCTCGGCGGCAAGCTTTGGTGCGGATCGAGCAGCGAGCACGAGGGCTGGCGCGTTCACATGGAGTTCACGAGCGACCTCGGCAAGACATGGACGCGAACGGAGGCGCTTAATGACGGGAAGGAATTCAGCGCGATCCAGCCGACCATTCTCGCGTGGTCGCTGCAGCGCATCCAACTCCTTTGCCGCAGCCGACAAGGCAAGGTGACGGAGTGCTGGACTCACGACGGTGGAAAAAATTTTTCGCCGATGCGCGCCACCGAACTGCCGAACCCGAGCACCGGCGTCGATTCCGTGATTCTGAAAGACGGGCGCGCACTGCTGGTTTACAACAACACGCCGCGCGGACGCACTCCGCTCAGCATTACTGCATCGACCGACGGCACGAATTGGAACAACCTCATCACGCTCGAAGATGGTCCCGGCGAATATTCCTATCCCGCCATGATTCAGACGGCCGATGGGCGCGTGCATGTGACCTACACGTGGAAGCGGCAGCGCATCAAGCACGTGGTGCTGAAGCCGTAGCAACGTGCCGCAGGCACGTTAAAGATCTCGATATCGCTGCGCGATCGGTATGCGCCTGCCGACGCCAAACGCTTTGCTCGTCACCTTCAATCCCGGCGCCGCTTGGCGGCGCTTGTATTCCGACAGATCGATCAGGCGCACCACACGTTTCACCGTCGCCTCATCAAAACCCATGGCGATGATCTCGCGGGTGGTCTTCAGGTTCACGACGTATTCCTCCAGAATCGTGTCGAGGATTTCGTAGGGCGGCAACGAGTCCTGGTCCGTTTGGTTCGCTCGCAATTCCGCCGACGGCGCTTTCGTGATCGACGCGTTGGGAATGATCTCGCGCTCGCGGTTGATCCAATTGGACACGCGATAAACCATCATCTTCGGCACGTCGTTGATGACGGCGAGGCCGCCGTTCATGTCGCCGTAGAGCGTACAATAGCCGACGGCGAGTTCGCTCTTGTTTCCCGTGGTGAGCAACAGCGAGCCGAACTTGTTCGACATGGCCATGAGAATCACTCCGCGCAATCGCGCCTGAATGTTTTCCTCAGCCGTGTCTTCTTTGAGACCGGCAAACACGGAACTGAGCTGGCCTTTCACAGCTTCAAACGCGGGCTGAATGGGAATCACATCGTAGCGAATGCCGAGGTTCGCCGCGAGAATTCGCGCGTCGTCGAGGCTGCCTTGCGATGAGAACTGCGACGGGAGCGAAACGCCGCGCACATTTTCTTTTCCGAGCGCATCGACGGCGATGACAGCCGTGAGAGCGGAGTCAATGCCGCCACTGAGGCCGAGTACCGCGGACTTAAAACCACACTTGTGAAGATAGTCGCGCAGGCCCAACACGAGCGCGCGATAAACTCTTTCCTCATCACACATCTCCGGCGGCAGCACCGGCTGGGCGGCCTCGAGATCGAACACGACAAAATCTTCCTCGAACAATTTTCCGTGCGCGATCAGTTGCCCTGAGCCGTTGAAAGCCATGCTGCCGCCATCGAAAACCAGTTCGTCGTTTCCGCCCACGAGGTTGCAATACACCAGCGGGCGTCCAGTTTTCGCCGCAAGCTGCGCAAGC
Source organism: Candidatus Limnocylindria bacterium (assembly GCA_035489355.1). Lineage (GTDB taxonomy): Bacteria > Verrucomicrobiota > Verrucomicrobiia > Limisphaerales > SIBH01 > JANNGC01. Next base: position 1,130 of record DATHKK010000006.1, on the reverse strand, counting down.
ATTTTGGAGCGCGTCTCGTTTTTGCCGAGATGCCACGGCGAGGCGGAATTGTTGAACAGAATGGTGGCGCCCGCGGCGATCAGTTTCGCCGGCGGATTATTTCGATAGCGGCGCTCGTCCCAGAAATCCTCGTCGTTCCAAACGTCTTCACAGATCGTCAGGCCGATCTTGTGACCGTCGAGCTCCACGGGTTCGTTCGAAGTTGCTGGCTCGAAGTAACGGTCTTCATCGAAGACATCGTAAGTGGGGAGGAGCGTCTTGCTGCGTCGCGCCAGAATTTTGCCATGCTGCAACAGCGCAGTCGAATTCGTGGCTTCCCTGCCTACCCCCTGCTCGTTCTTGCCGACGAAGCCAACGAGCATGGCTGTCTTGCCTGTCTGGGTGGCGAGACGCTCCAGCATTTCCAGGTTCTGCTGAATGAAATGACGGCGCAACAGCAAGTCACGCGGGGGATAACCCGTGGTGGCGAGTTCAGGAAAGACGACGAGATCAACACCGACGTCCACGCCGCGCCGATACGCGGCCAGAATCTTCGCTTCGTTGCCCGCGAGATCACCGACGGTGGTGTTGATTTGCGCGAGCGCGATCTTCATCAAAGGTGATTGCCGCAAAAAGGCGGTGCAGGCTCAAGAGCGTTCTTCAGCGGGCGACAGGCGGAACCCGGACTGCCATTTGCAAACTGGCAGCAGGTTGCGAAGCATCATCGGGCCTCGTCCCAGTTCTTCAGCCCCGCGATGGGCAGCGCGAATTGAAAGGTCTTCTCCCACTCCGCTGTGTCCGCCGCGCGAAAGACTTCGTAACTCATTTTCTTCGGCCTCGCCTCCATGTCGTTCGGTGTGAATCCGCGCAGGCCCAGCAGTAATCCGCCCTCCGCTTTGTGATCCACGTGCCGGTGCAGAATGAATGAATCGATGCCGTCGAGACGTTCGATTTTCTTGTAAGCGTAGCAGTAAGACGCGGCTTGAATGGCCTCACCGTTCGTTCCTTTCGGCGTGTGAAAACCCTGTTCGCTCAAAATGATTCGCCGAGGCTGGCCGTTGTAGAGCAGTTCGCTTCGCCGCAGATAATCGGGCAACAGTTCGATATTTTTGAACGTGATGCGCGGGGTCGTGAGCGCGTTCGTGGTCGCG
>DATHKK010000005.1:0-2434 GCA_035489355.1 Candidatus Limnocylindria bacterium | reverse complement strand
GGTTCCCCCGTCACCGTTCCTTGCCCGGTTGTGCCAACACAGGGTAATGTGGCGCCCATGAAAGACAGGCTCAAACGGCGCGTGCCAGCCCCATCAAGGTATGGCTGAATCTCTTTTAAGCTTCATGCGTGCTCTCTCCGTCGTCCTCATTTTACTTGTCGTGCTTGTAGGCTGTCGTCGTTCATCCCAGACCGAGGAATCTCCTCAGGAATACTTCGCGAAATTGGAGAAGCAGTGGAAGCCGCCAACAGAGCGTTCCAATTCGCCAGTCACGGCTGCGCAACTCGCAGAGTCTTCTCAGCACATGGGCATCCGCTTCTCCAGTAACACAATCGCCTTGGGCTTCCGAAAGGAGACGGGCGGTATGGACACTGCCATCTTTCTCAAAGTGAGGATGCCTAGCAATGAAGTGGAGCGGTTCATTGCGGCTTCGCCGCTTGCCAAAGAACGGTTCAGAGAAAACGGAGCAGCGTTACCTGGCTCAAATTCGTTGTTGGACCCGTGGTGGTGGAATTTCACGGGCAAGAGACAGGTTCGGTATGGACAGGCATCGCTGCCGAAAGCAGAAGTGCTGCACATGCTGATTGATCCGGAGAATAGATCCTCGGTAATCGTTTACTTGGTATGGCATCAGACATGAAATACTTGCGGCTTCACGATACGCTGCGCGTCGAAACCGGCCGTGACTGACTCGTCATCTTTGAACCAGGTCGTTGTCACATGAAACCAAAGGCCAAGGCACCCTTCGGCACAGCCCTCCTTGTGGGAGGAGTCATTATCGCGGGGTTGTATTGGGTCGCGCATCAGTACGGTCTTTGGTTGCCGGACATCGTTCTGCCGAAGCGAACCCTCGCACAGCAGCAGACTTCTGACGGGCATCGTTTCCGTGTCGTTCAGTACATCGGCGATCTTGAGTGGTACACGACCGAACTGGTCCACACGTTTCCATCTGGAAAGTCTGAGACACATCTGCTCGCGTTCGAGGATGAGTTTGCGTGGCGCGTTCCGATGACTGTATCTGAGAGTAACCGTAGCGTTGCGGTTCGAGTCGGTGGCGGACGCTATAAGGAAGTTGGGTGGTGATGCGGCCTGCCGAAACGGGACGAACTGCGCTCCAAATTCAAAACCTTCCCAATCCCCGCACACGATTAGCCACGTTCTGTTCCGCGTAGGTGCTGCTGGCCGTGACATGCTTCGCCCACTGATGCGAACCATCGCGGCCGATGAGTTCCACCGCGTCGATCTCGTTCCAACCCGCCACGCGCTTGGTATCGAGGTAAACTTTGATCGACCTGGCACTCGCGTTGGAAGGGACTTGAAACGACATTTCCACGGGGGCGGCGGCCTGTGGTTCACTTCCTTCCCACAGCGTGATTTCTGATCCGTTCGACAGGAACGCGGTAATTTTCGAAACCGCTCCTGGATTATAAGTCTCACGCACCCGCACTTCCGCGATGTCCACGGTCTGTTCGTATTCGAGCTTCAACCACTCTTCGCCGCCGTCCTGTTCGAGTGATGCCCAGGCCGTCGAGATGTCGCCGCCCTGAAGTGTGTCGGGTTCGCCCGCGGCCTGCTCGGGACCCCACGAGCGCTTCACTATGTTCGTCATGGCATTCGGGTCGATTGGCAGTTCATCGTCCGTCGTCCCGATGCCGGTTCTCGAGCGAGGACGGCGGGAAGTTCCGCCTTCAAGCTGGCTCAAGCGATTATCGAGTTCTGCGATTCGTCCGTTCGCGCTGGCCAACCTCGCCGCAGCGAGTTCGAGTTGCATCTTCGCGTCATTCAACTGTGCTTCGGCCTGGCGTAATTTGTCGTCCGTTTGATCTTTATTGGACGTGTCGGGCGAAGTTTCCGGCCGGGCGAGAGACAGAGCACGAACGGCGCGTTGCAGCCGCCATTGGTTCACCGCCAAAGCAGCCGCTGCGAGCACCAAAGCTGCGATGAGAATTCGTTTGGCATTCATACGCCGCCGTTAGACGCAGCGTGCCATGAAATGCTCCTATTGGCCACGATAGACGCAGCAGGACATGCACGTCTCGGCCACGACGAGTTCCGTGAGCAAAGGCAGCTTGGGCTTGAGCCGGTCCCAAATCCACTTCGCCAGATTTTCGCTCGTGGCGTTTTCCAGCCCGGGGATTTCGTTCAGATAATAATGGTCGAGGCGGTCGAGCAGCGGCTTGAAGGCTTCCGAGATGTCGGCGTAGTCCATGAGCCAGCCGAGCCGTTGATCGCATTCGCCGGCGACGACGACTTCGATTCGGAAGCTGTGCCCGTGCAGGCGCGCGCATTTGTGTTCCGCAGGCACGTTCGGCAATTTGTGCGCGGCCTCAAACTGAAACGTTTTTCGTAATTCAATTTTCATGAGATATGAATTTGGAAATCAGGAACTCAGGAAGAAGAATCCGAGCCTGTTCTTGAGTTCCTGATTTCCAAA
>DATHKK010000004.1:0-4135 GCA_035489355.1 Candidatus Limnocylindria bacterium | reverse complement strand
TGCCGCCGAATCCGGCGGACATCGCCTATGGCATTTCCGTCACCGACGCGTGCCTCAGTTGGGAAACGACGGAACGCATGCTGCGCCACGGCCATGCGGCGCTCAAAGCGAAGGTGGACCAGCCGGAAGTGGTGATGGCTTGAGCGGTCGCGACATCGCGGCACAGATCATCTTCCCCTTTTGACGCGCCGGCGCGGGCCGGGTTAACTGCGTCCGTGTTTTTGAAAACAGTTCTCCTCGTCATTGGTGTTGCCGCGGTTCAGTTGGCGACGGGCGCCGAAGTTCCCGCCGGCAAATTCCAGAATCCGATCAATCAAGGCGCGGATCCCTGGATGATTTTTCACGAAGGCAATTACTATCTCACCACCACGCAGGTGGACTCGATTCGAATTTGGAAAGCGCGGACCGTCGCGGCGCTGAAGGCGGCGCAGCCCGTGACCGTGTGGAAGGATTCGGACCGCACGCGCTCGCGCGGCATTTGGGCGCCCGAGTTTCACTTCATCAGCAACCGCTGGTATCTCTATTACACCGCGACCTCGAGTGATGACAGCGATGACAACCATCGCATGCACGTGCTGGAAGGTGCCGGCGCCGATCCGCTCGGCCCTTACTCGTACAAAGCGCGGCTCTTCAATCCGACCAACGACGGATACGCCATCGATGGCACGGTTTTTCAAAGGCGCACCGATGGCTTGTGGTATTTCCTCTGGGCGGCGCGCCCTGGACACGTGCTCTACATCGCGCGCCTGGCGAATCCGTGGACGTTGCGCGGGCACGGCATTTACATCCCGGCCTCGGGCTTCGGCTGAGATGAAGTCCGTGAAGGCCCAGTCGTGTGGCAGAGAAATGGAAAACTCTTCCTCGTCTATTCCGCGTGCGACACGCAGAAACCTGATTACAAACTCGGCCTGTTGATCGCCGATGAAACCGCCGAGCTGTTGGACCCTCGTTCCTGGAAGCAACATCCCCGACCGGTGTTCGAGCGCGCGGATGCCAACGGCGTGTTCAGCCCGGGCCACAACGGATTCTTCAAATCACCTGATGGCGCTGAGGATTGGAGCATCTATCACGCGAAAACCACGGCAGCTTACACGTATCGCGACCGCACTACGCGCGCGCAGAAGTTCACGTGGAATTCCGACGGCACGCCAAACTTTGGCACTCCGCTGCCGCTGGATGCGATTTTGGAGGAACCGTCGAATCGCGCGAAGTGAACTGCGTCAGTGGCTCGTGGAACTCGTCCTGCCGACGATCCAATCGTCCACTGCGCTCGCCAGGCCGGCCAGATAATCGTCGCCTTTCGGATGATGCGTCATCGCCACGATGATGTAATGACGTCCGCCGCCGGTGACGATGGCGGTGTCATGAAACCAATCCTCCCACCAGCCGGATTTGCGCAGCACCTGCACCTCGCGCCCGGCGAGACCTTTCACGAACTTGTCGTCGAGGTGCGCAATGTCCGGTGACGCGAAAATCTCCCGCATCCTCCTCGAGGCCTCGGGCGAAACAAGTTTGCCCTGGTCGAGCAGGAGGTAAAAGCGCAACAACTGCCGCACCGTGGCCGCGTGCGAGTGGTTCGCGATCGGATCGCCGTGACGCTCGCCGCCTTTCCCGTAATGTTTGCCCAGCCAAATGCCGCCGCCGTGTTTCGCATCGTAGAAGCCGTACGAATCCAGCACTTGTTGAATGCGTTTCAAACCGATGTTCTGCGAATACTTCGCCGCCATTTCGTTGTCCGAAACTTTGATCATCAACCCAAGCTCGTGCCTCGTCTGCGCGTCCAGGTTGGTTGTGGCTTCGGGGTGCAATTGAAAGTACGCCAGTAGAATCGCGATCTTTGGCACGCTCGCGGCGTACTCGATGCGGTCGGGGTGAATCATCGCCAGCCGCAGCGTTTTCAAATCCAGCACGCCCGCCGCAGTCTGCGCCGAAGTCATGCCGTGCTCGCGGCGCAGCCGCGCGTCCATTTCTTTCAGCGCGGATTGCAGCGCCGGATCAGCCGGCGTGTTGTAGGCGAGGACGTAATTGTCGAACGTGCGCATCGTGTTTGGCGCCACCGAAGTGCAGCCGACCAGGCAAAGCAAGCCCACGCACAAAATGGCGCTGTTGTTCCACCGCTTCATGATTTCACGACGAGCTATCAGGATTCCAGCGGCCATGACCGCGCTCAATCGGGAAAACTCTTCTCGAGTATTTCGACTGCGCCGGCGGGCACGCTAGCGTCGATTTGATATGGGACTTTCGCGCCGCGGAATTGGTTTCGGTGGATGCGAATCTCACGGCTCTTCTGCCCAATGATCTTCAAGAGAATGGCCGTGCTCTCGACGGCCCACGCATTGCGGACGATCGCCTGCGTGACTTCGTGGAGCACCGTGGCGGGCACGTCGCGCTCGGGCCACGCGCTATTTCCGGAAAAGCCGTCGAGGTCGAGGCCGTGAATCTCTTCGAAATACAGGGCGCTCTTCCATGCCTGGAGCGCCGGCTTTTTCCAGAAGACTTCCACGGCCTTAATCTTGATATTTTTTGCGCGGCGAAAGTCCAGCGCATGTTCGGCAACGTCGAAGGGCGCTGCCGGATCGCTGGAAACGAACAGCTTGACGTTCTCCAGGCGGATTCCGTCCAGCCAGCTTTCGGTGTGTCCGTGCAATCGCGACGAGCCTTTCGCGTGCGCGGTCACATCGCGGATGGTGATGTTGCGAATGGCGCCAGGCGGCGGCTCGCCGGGTTTCGCCGGCACTTTGTTGAATTCGCTGAGCCGCGTGATACGAAAATGAAACGGCTGCCCATCGCCCGCCCAAAACCAGTCGAAGCGATTGCAGTGAATCGTCAGATTGGAGAGCACCACGTCGCTGATGTCGCCGCCCAGCGTGGTGCTGAAAACGAAGCCGCGATTGACGTTGGTGAGCACGCTGTCGATCACGCGAACATTACGCACGCCCACTCGATTGCCTTCGCTGAACTTGACTCCAGCCGACGCGGAAGAAAGCCGGCAGTTCGTGACGGTAATGTTCTCGCACGGAAGCGCGGGACCCCATGAATCCGAGGAAATAAAAATGATGCAATCGTCACCCGTCTCGATGGTGCAATTCGAAATGACAACATCTTTGCACCCATCCAAGTCGATGCCATCCGCCCAAACTCCATCCTGCAAGCTCGTGTAGATGTAAAGGCTGTCGAAACGCGCGCGTTCGCACGCATAGAGAGCGATGGTCCAACTCTGCGAGTGCAAAAACTTTAGGCCATTGATCTTCACGTCTTTGGACCGACCCAGCCAAACCAGATGAGGAAAAACTTCGCGCTTGGGCAGGCCGATGGGAAACGAACGCCTCAACGACTTGCCCAGCTTCTGCATCTGCGTCTTGTGGTCGAAGACCTCCTGCATGTCGTCCTCGCGCCATTCGTATTCCGCCTGGCCATCCACGATGCCGCCGCCCGTGATGGTCACGTCCTCAAGATCTTCACCGAAGAAGAGCGCCGCCTTGGAAGGAATTTTCTCGAACTCGTAAGTCGTCAAGTTGGTGGAGCCGAAGAGCGTGGCGCCGGCGGCGATCTCGAAACGCACGTGGCTGCGCAGGTGCAACGTGCCGGAAGTGTATTCGCCTGGCGGAACCAAGACCGTCCCTCCACCGGCGGCCGCGCAAGCCTCAATCGTCTTTTGGATTGCCGGGCGGGCGTCGTCCGCCTTCTGGCCCGTGGCGCCGTAGTCCTTCACATTGAACACGGCGGCATCCGCCAAGGATGCGAGGGCGACGCAAAGCAACATCAACGCCTGAGCGATTGGACAAAATTTCCACCACACTGCGACATTCATGGCCCGGCTTCGATCAACATGCTGTAAGCATCCTCCACCGTTGCCGGCGTCATCACCACGAGGCCGGGATAGTGCGCGTAAATCGTTTCCAGCGTCTGGCTGTGAAACGGCCCGCCGCCCGAAGTGCCGCCGAAGCAATCGCACGACGATGGGGCAGGGGACTTGCGTGCGCCAAAAGAGCGTCGCCGCTTGGTTCACGATCTGGTTAAAGCCCACCGTGGAAAAATGCGCGAACTGCATTTCGATGATGGGCCTCATACCTTGAATGGCCGCGCCCACGGCCGAGCCGACCATCGCGTCCTCGCTGATGGGAGAATCGATCAC
>DATHKK010000003.1:0-6078 GCA_035489355.1 Candidatus Limnocylindria bacterium | reverse complement strand
GCCCGCCGCATAGACGGAGTGCCGAATAACCGTTATACGCTTCCCGCATGACGGGTCTGGAGGATTTGCGCCTGCTGCGTACCTTTGTTCGCATCGCCGAGAGCGGAAGCATCTCGGCGGCGGCGCGCGCCCTCAATACGGCGCAACCTACGGTGAGCCGTCATTTGCGCCAGCTTGAACGCACGTCGGGTGTGGTGTTGCTCCGCCGCGACACCCACGCGATGAGCCTCACGGCCGCAGGCGAACGTTTGCTGGCGGACGCGCGTGAATTGCTCAGCCTCGCCGAAGTCGCGAGCGAACGCGTGCGCGAAGAGCGCGAAACGGCGCGGGGCCATTTGCGCATCGTGGCCGTGCTCGACACAGGGATGTGGATTGTGCCGCGATTGCTTGCCGGCTTTCGGAAGCGTTATCCAAAAGTCACCGCTGAACTGCACCTTACCAATCGGCCGAGCAAATTCATCGAAGAAGGTTTCGACTGCGGCATCATGGTTGGCCCCTTGACTGATCGATCCGTGGCGGCGCGCAAAGCCGGAGAAATCACGCGCGTCCTCGTTGCGTCACCCGCCTTGTTGAAAGAACACGGAACACCCACGACGCCGGCGCAGCTCAAGCGATTGCCTTGGATGGGAATTCTTCAACCGCACTTTTATGCGCGCGACCGCGTGACGCTGCGCCGTGGCCGGGAACAACGAGTGGTCCGGCTCTCGCCCGTACTCGTAATGGACAGCGTCACAGCCTTGCGCGAAGCGGCGACCGCCGGCGCGGGCCTGACCATGCAACCCGAGTGGCTGCTAGACGTCACGCTCACCAGCGGTAAGCTGGCTCGTGTCTAGCCGGAATGGACGCTCCCACCCCCGAATGTGAACGTCGTGTTTCCCAGCGGCCTGCTGCCGGCGCGGCTCCGCGCGTTCGTCGATTATGCCGTGGTGGAATTGCCGCGCCTGATTGAATCGCTCACGCTCTCCGGGGAAACCTGTTTGAACGGAGAGCGCCAGCAAGTAGCTGACGGCTCGGTTTGAATTCGATACGGTCGCCGCGTTGCAATCCATTTCATCGGACCATTACGCCACATTCGGCCTCGACCGAAGCTGCACCGCGGAACAAATCCGCGCCGCCTATCGCCTGCTCGCGAAGCAACATCATCCCGATGTGAACGGCGGCTCGACCGAAGCCTCGTCGCGAACGCAGAGACTCAATGCGGCTTATGAAGTGTTGAGCGACCCGGAGCTGCGGCGCGCTTACGACGAATCGCGGAACAGCGCGCAGCCACGTGCTACTGGCGCGCGCCCGGCGAAGAAACAGCAAAGTGTCGCGCAAGATGTTCATTTGCGGATCGAAGAATTCCTCCGCGGCACGACCTTGGATGTGCGTATCAACGATCCGGGAAATTCAGACGGGCCGGAAACTTATCAATTGATTGTTCCTCCAGGGACGGCGCCGGGAAAGCGTTTTTGGGTGCCACGCACGGGACAATTTGGAAGCGGCTTCGTGGTGGTGCGCGTGCGTGCGCGTCCGGATTTTCGCTTCAAGGTGCGCGGCTCCGATCTGCGTTGTGACCTGCGCATCTCAACCCAACGCGCGGCCCAGGGCGGCGGTGAAACGATTCAAGGTGTGACCGGCCGGCTGCGCGTGGACATTCCGCGAGGCGCCAGTCGCGGCGAAATCATCCGCATCGTTGGCGAAGGATTGCCCAAGCCGCGTGGTAGCCGCGGAGACTTGTTGGTGCGGATCCAGTATCGACCCGAAGTGCGCATTGCGCGCCGCTCTTGAGAATCATAGGCCGCAGATTTCACAGACGGCGCAGATAAGTTTCCTCATCTGCGGAACCTGCGGATAAGCTCAGTGGAAATCGTAAGATGCGCTGCCGACGAGTTGCTCGTGCTGGAGCCGCTCAATTTTCTCCGCACGCACATGGATGACATTGTCCACGTTCTGAAGCTGGCCTTCGATCAGCAGAAAAGATTCTTCGGTAATCACCAGGCGCAGTGCCTCGAACAAGTCCGGCCGCACGACGGCGTTGCTGATGCCCGTCTCGTCTTCGAGGCTGATGAACACGAAGCCCTTCGCCGTGCCGGGCCGCTGACGGCAAATCACGTTACCCGCGATACGCAGCCACGTGCCATGCCTCGCCTTCGGCAAATCGCCGGCGCGCCACACGTCTTTCAATTGAGGACGAATCAACGCCATCGGATGCTGGCTAATGGTGAGGTGTGTGCCAGTAAAGTCAGCTTGCAGGCGCTCGATGGGATTCATGGGTACGAGCGGAGAAGCTGGTGAGCAGATGGGAAAGTGAGCGGGTGGGATTTTCTCACTTTCCCACTTTCTCACCTGCTCACTTGTTTCTGGATTTCCACTGGCGCCGAACAAATCCTCCACCCGCACTTCTCTCTCTGCTTCCCACATCGCCTCCCGCCGGTGCGCCGCAAAACAATTCAGCGCGCCGATCTCTGCCAGCGTGCGCGCCTCCTCTTTGCTCAATCCCGCGCGTCGTTTGAAATCTGTCAGCGACGCAAAAGCGGCGGCTTCGCGTTGCAGCAATAGCTTCTTTGCGCTGGCGTTGCTCAAACCTCGGACCACGCGTAAGCCCAGCCTGACGGATTGATCAACTTCAATCATGCAATCCCACTTCGAGCGCATCACGCACACGGGCCTGAAGTGAATTCCGCGGCGCTGCGCGTCCTTGATCAAGGTCGCGGAGGAATAAAATCCCATCGGCTGATTGTTCAGCAGGCTCGCGTAGAATTCGGGTGCGCGATGCACCTTCATGTACGATGACGAGTAGGCCATGTGCGCAAAGCTGATGGCGTGCGACTCGGGAAATCCATAGAGCGCGAAGGAGGTGATGGCATTCATCACACTTTCGATGACATGCGGCGTGTGCTGTTTCTTTTCCAGTGATGCCCGCAGTTTGATGGACACTTTTTTCATCTCCTTGTCCGAGCGATGGAAGCTGAGCGCGCGACGCAACTCTTCTGCTTCCGCTCCTGTGAAATCCGCCAGCTTCATCGCCATCTCCAGCATTTGCTCCTGAAATAAAGGCACGCCCAGTGTACGTTCGAGAATCGGTTTCAAGATCGGCTCCAGCGATTCGTCGTAATACGTCACGGCCTCTTTCCCCGCGCGACGTTTGAGAAAAGGATGCGTCAGGTTTCCCTGAATCGGGCCAGGGCGAATGATCGCCACTTCGATCACGAGGTGATAAAAATTTTCCGGCTTCATCCGCGGCAGCGTCGCCATCTGCGCACGGCTCTCGATTTGGAAAACGCCGATGGTATCCGCCTCGCAGATCATTTTGAACGTGGCCGGGTCGTCCTCGGGCAGCTTCGCCAAATCAATGGGCCGTCCATTCTCCCGGCACAATTCCACCGCATCCTGCAGCACCGACATCATGCCCAGCCCGAGCAAGTCTACTTTAATGATGCCCATGTCCTCGCAGCTATCTTTGTCCCACTGCGCGACCACGCGTCCGGGCATCGATGCGTTTTCGAGAGGCACGACTGAATCAAGTTTGCCTTCGCAAATGATCATTCCGCCGGAGTGCTGGCCAAGGTGGCGCGGCAATCCTTTCATGCGCTGATACAACGCAGCGAACGCAGCCGCGCGGGGATGTTCTGTCGGTAAACCCGCCGCTTTCATCTGCGACATCAAATCCATCGTGTGCGGAAAATCGCCGTTGGCGAAAAATGCGGAGAATCGATCCAACACGTCCGCGCCGATGTTCAACACCTTGCCAATCTCGCGTGCTGCACTGCGTCCGCGATACGTGATGACGTTGGCCGTCATGGCTGCGCCGCATTTGCCATAGCGTTGATAAACTTCCTGAATCACGCGCTCGCGCCGGTCGCCGCTGGGCAGATCGATGTCGATGTCCGGCCAGCATTTCTCGCGGCCTTCGCTCAGGAAGCGTTCGAACAGCGTGTGAAACTTCATGGGATCGACATTCGTGATCCCGAGACAAAAGCAGACGGTGCTGTTCGCCGCGCTGCCGCGTCCTTGCGACATGATGTTCTGCGCGCGGCAGAATTCCGCGATGTCCCAGACGATGAGGAAATAGCCGGCGACCCCAAACTTCGCGATGAGATGAAGTTCCTTCTCCAACTGTTGGCGCACTTTTTCCGGGACGTAGCCGTAGCGTTTTCTGGCTCCATCAAACGCGCGTTCGCGCAGAAACGAATCCATGCCGTGCCCCTCCGGCACTGAATACGCGGGGAATTCGTAGCCGAGATTTTCCAACGAGAACTCCAATCGCTCTGCCAGTCGCACCGTGTTTTCGACTGCTTCAGGCAAATCGGCAAAGAGCGCGCGCATCTGCTCCGGAGTTTTCAGGTAACGCTCGCTGTTCCATTCCAGGAGCAAACCCGCCGCATCAAGGTGAGTGTGATTCCTGAGACACGTGAAGACATCGATGACATGGCGCCCAGCCGGTTCGGCGTAAAGAACAGCATTGGTCGCGAGCAAGGGCAGGCGATGCTGCGCCGCGATTTCTTTCAAAGCATTCTTGATGCGCTCTTCACCGCGCCGGTGATGACGCTGAACTTCCACGTAAACATTCTGCGGCCCAAACGCGCGCGTGAGCTGTTGGATGATTTGCTCGCAGCTCCGAGCTTGAGGGTTGCTGCCTTCCTTTTTGTTTCGCGTCGTGGAGTCACTTCGAAACTCGCTGACGATTCGGCGCACTAATGCTCCTTCCCCACCGCCCGTGAGCGCCACCAAGCCCTCTGCGAATTCAGGAAACTCATCCCACCGCACGCGCGGCTTACCCTTTTCAGCGCGCAGATGAGCGCGCGTCAGCAGGCGGGAAAGATTCTGGTAGCCGCGGCGCGAGGCCACGAGCACGGGCAGCACCGTTTCATCTTCCAATGTGAGTTCCGCGCCAATGATCGGCCTGATGCCATTCTCTTTCGCGCAGTTGGCAAAAACAGCAGATCCATAGACACCATCACGATCGCAGAGCGCGACGGCTGACAATTGTTTCGCCGCCGCCATTTCCGCGAGTTGCTCCGGAAATGAAGCGCCACGCAAAAAGCTGAAGGCGCTGCGACAATGGAGTTCCACGTAGCTCATCAATCGTAAACCCCTTCCACGAACCAGCCGTCGCGGCGTTGCGAGAGTCGAAACAAGGTGCCGTCATCGGCTTCGACGTCCCATTCGATGTGCGAGGGCATCGACTCGACGCAATGCACTTCCCGAAAAAAGGGGCCGCGGCAACATGGGCGTGTCGCATGGAAAACTGAGCAACGCAGCACCACGGGTTGGCCCTCGTGCATGGCCACCACCGCCGGCGCAGGAGAACGAAAACGGCGCAGGCAAAGTCCGCCGGCGTGGACGCCCAACTCCAAACGTTCGGACGTCTTTTCGGCAGCAGATTGGAGACGATCAAACTGCGGCGTTTTCATCTCCCACACTTCCAAGCGCCCGGATTTGACTGGCGTGCCCACTCGCTCGGACGACAAGAGAGCCGTCAATCGCGCCAGCGTTTCATGAAAATGATCCAGGTCGCGCAGCGCGGATTCAAACAAATGAAACTGCTGTCTTTCTTCTCGCGCAGGGAGAGCAACCAGTCGCAAAAACGTGATGGGCGCGTCTGTGCGCAGGTTTTCCAAGTGCGTGTGCAACATGCGGAAGAGCGTTTCGACGTGCGCAGTCGGTGCTGGGACTTTGAACGTGCGCTGGTAGGGCGCGCCTGTTTCCAAACCGAGCGTCAGTTCAAACTCAGCCACCACTCGGTACGTGAGCGCGATGCGCGCGACGAGTTGTTCGACGAAGCGGCGCAGCACGAAGAGGAGCGCTTCACTCGTTTCGATTTGCACTTCAAACTCCATCTCCTCTTCGAACGTGTCCGCCAGCGCCACGATGTTGAGCGGGCGAATCGTTTGCGTGCTGGCGCGATCAAACAGTTCCAACGCTTCGGGCCCCAGTCGTTCCGCAATCGCATCCTTGCCGAGGGCGAGAAATGCGCCCGCCGTGTGGATGCCCCAGCGTCGGAGAATGTCGAGCACGTGCGATGGCGGTTCGAGTGCGGTGATAGGCAGTAATTCAAAGAACGCCTCGACGCGCTCCACGGTCTGCACGGGCTTC
>DATHKK010000002.1:0-6157 GCA_035489355.1 Candidatus Limnocylindria bacterium | reverse complement strand
GTCCAGCACTCCAAAGTCGTGCCGCTGATGAATCCAAACTCCACGCAATCATTCTGCCCGAACAAGCCAGTGCGCGCCGGCGGCGTTGCCGTGGGACGAATCCATCCGCCGACGGAAAACGCGTTTCGCCCGCTGAGCAGTCCCACAGGTCCGGCGACATAGCTGGCGCCATTGAGGGTCGGCGCATTGTTGTTGGCCTCAAACCCGTTCCACGCGGGAGGGCGCGGTCCGGCTGTGCCGAGTGTCGCGCTGTTGTAAGTCCCGTTCATGCCCGAACCGGAGCCGGTGTTGTTCGCAACGGTGCCGCTCGCCACATCGAGACGGTAATAAACAACTGGCAAGGTCGGCGCCACGGCCGCGGAATAGTCTGCCGCGATGGCATTCGTTACGCCGTAGCCCACGCCGTTGGTGCCGAGGATCCAACTGCTGTCGTCAAAATTGGTGTAAAGCCAGTTCGTGCCATCGGCAGCACTGGAGGGAATTTGCACGCGCACGGGGGCGCTTGTGGCGACCACGGTGAAATTCGAGGTGAGCCGGCCAAAGCCGAAAGACACATCAGGCTGGTGCTGATTGGTCGAGGAAAACTGCGTGACTCTCGTCACGCCGTCGGGCTTTACGAGCGCGACGTATTCCCCGCCGGCCCCCAAGCTGAAACTGGTGTGCAACGGCGCGCCCGGTGTGCGGCGGTTCTTGCCATCCGCAAAAATGACCATGTAGGCCCCCGCATTAATGTTAGTGGCCGGAAAGCGCCACTTGGTCGGATTCGTCGTATCGTCGGTCAGGCACCAGTCGAGCAGATTCACGGCGTCGGTGCCGGAGTTATGAATTTCGATCCAATCCGGAAAAAGATTGTCCTCGTCTCGTAGGGTGCTGGTGTTCGAAGCCATGAACTCGGTGATGCTGAGTTGCTCCGCACCACGCATCGAGATGACGGCACAGGTGAGCAGTGCCCACCAAAAAGATGATTTACGCATAGGCTGTCTGGGATTTCGTGACGAAAATGACACAATCACACAAACGGAGCGAGTGTTTTTCTGCGGGACCAAGGCGTGCGTTCAAGTTACTCGTGACCAAGGCGTGTGAGCAGTGATCGGTGTTACGCATTCCGTAATGCCTTTCGGGAATTCGACACTCTTTTTTCCGCAGGGACCATGTGAGAATAGCCCAGCGTTTCAACGCTGGGTGACGCGGTGCAAAAAGTATGGAGTCCCGGAGGGACGAAAGAAAATTGGGTTTCGGAATCGCATTCTGTAGTCCCTCCAGGACTTGCCTCCCTTCTCGCCTCAATCCCAGCGTGGAAACGCTGGGGCTACGATCGGATGTCTTTCCGAGACAAACTTCGTTCGAGTTCCCGAAAGATAGTACCTCTGACCCGCGCGATCGGAGCGAATTAGTCGATACGGATGCTGATAAGTGCGGCGGCGGCACAACCGCACACCGCGGCGAGCAAAACGGAACCGGCACAACCCCACAGGCCAAGACTGGTTGCGGCGTTCGCGTGAGTGAAAACGTAATAACCCGCCCAACCCAACAAGGCGAAATCAGCGCCCGCCAAACCTGCAACCGCGAGCAGTTGGGCTAGCAGGGTACTGTCCTTTTCTTTCGCCGGAGAGGTTGCCGTGTTAGGAGCCATCGCTGCCCGAGATGTGGAGGCTGTTGTTTGCGGAATATCCACTTCGCGCGGCGCGCCCTCGATCAAGATCCGCAAACCCACGCCCGGCGCGCGTGGCGGCGCGGTGGGTTGCTGCTGGGCGCGATCCGATCCGAGCAAATCACCAAGCCCGCGGCCTAGAATGGATTTCGACACAGCAGGGAGTAACGCGCGTTAATCCTCGGAGAACAAATACTCGAGATCGGTCTGCGTCAGGTTGCGCGCGAAACCTTCCTCGCCCAACACATCGGAAATCGTCTGCGCCTTGCGCTGCTGCAACTCCCAGATCTTTTCCTCGACCGTGCCTGGTGCGATCAGTCGATAGGCATTCACCGTCGCCGTCTGACCGATGCGGTGTGAGCGATCGATGGCTTGCGCCTCGACGGCCGGGTTCCACCACGGATCGTAGAGCACCACATAGCTGGCGGTCGTAAGATTCAAACCGGTGCCTGCCGCGCGCAGGCTGAGCAGGAAGACTGCGGCCTGCGGTTCGTCCTGGAACGCCTGCACGATCATCTGCCGATCTTTGGTTTCCCCCGTGAGAATGTGACTGGGAATGCTGCGTTGCTTGCACTCGCCTTCGAGCAACTTCAGCATCTGTACGAACTGCGAGAAGATAAGAACCTTCTGTCCTTGCGCGAGCAAAGGTTCGAGCAATTCAAACAGCGTTTCCGTTTTGCCGGACGGTGAATCGTTGCCCACGAGCGTCGGATGACAGCAGATCTGCCGCAGCCGGGTGAGCGCCGCGAGCACGTGCATTTTGCTTTTGTTGAGTCCCTTCTCCGCGACGATTTGCGCCACCTGCTCGCGACTGCGGCGTAGTTCGGCGAGATAAAGTTTGCGCTGCAAATCACCGAGTTCGCAATCGCGACGCTCTTCAATGCGATCCGGCAAATCTTTCGCAACCTGTTTCTTCAAACGACGCAGCATGAGCGGACGCAACTTCGCCGCGAGCCGGCGGCGGGCAAGACGCTGCGTCGCAGCCATCTGTTCCTCGTCGCCTTCACCACGCGGCTGATACGTCTCGTGAAAATGTTCCTGCGAGCCGAGATAACCGGGCTGGATGAAGTCCACGATGCTCCACAGATCGAGCAAGCGATTTTCTAAGGGCGTGCCGGTAAGCGCGAGGCGTTGGTCCGACTTCAACTGTTTCACCGATTGCGTGATCTGCGCGGCTGGATTTTTGATGAACTGCGCTTCGTCCAGAACGACCGCGCTGAACGAAAACTTCTGCAACGCTTCGAGGTCGCGCCGCAAGAGCGCGTAGTTCGTAACGATGATGTCATGCTGCGGAATCTGTTTGCGCAAGTTGTGCCGCGCCGCGCCGCTCTCCAGCACGAGCACTTTCAAGTGGGGCGTAAATTTCTCCGCTTCGCGCCGCCAATTGTGCAGCACGGACGCCGGACAGATGACGAGCGTGGGCCGCGGTTCTTTTTGTTGATCACGCAGCCAGGCCATCCACGAAAGTGTCTGCAGCGTTTTGCCGAGGCCCATGTCGTCCGCGAGAATGCCGCCGAGCTTCGCACGCGTGAGGTGACAGAGAAAATCAAAGCCATCCTTTTGATAAGGCCGCATGTCCGCGCGCACCGTTCCCGGAAGCTTGACGTCGGGAACACCTTCGAAATCCGCGAGCCGTTCCCGGAGCGCGTGCAGTTCCGGCGAATCGGCAAAACGTTTCAACTCGGCTTCATCGAAGTGCGCCGCTTGATCCAAACCAATGCGCTGGCCCACGGGGCTGAGCACGTCTTGATTGAGATCGGCCATCGTCTCGTGAGCGCGCGAAACCGCCGCCGTGTCGAGTTCGATCCAACCCGCATCCGGCAAATGAACGAAGCGCGAAGTCGCCATCGCGAGACGTTGCAAGTCCGCGGCGCTCAACTTGAGTCCCTCCTGCTCCCACTCCGTCGAGACGGTGAACCAGTCGATGCCGCTGCCCTTCACGATCAACTTCGGCTTCAATTGTCGCGGCGCCATGAAGAGCCGATGAAACGCCTGGTTGCCCAAATAATCCGCGGCGTCCGGACGGTCCGGCCACGCCTGCGCCAGCGTACCCAGAAAATTTTCATTCGCGTCGCCGACCCAAAGTCCCGGCTCCGGCGTGAACCAATCAAGACGACGCAGCCAGTAAGTCGCCGGCTCCAGTCGCGCGTCTTCGAGAATGTGCGGCTTGTCCGCGTCTTGTTTGCGCGGCGTATCGAGCATCCACTCCTGTCCCGTCCAATGCCACTCGCTTTCATCACGCTCGCTCGTCGCGCGGAGGCGCAGCCGCACCGTGTCATCGAGCAGTTCGAACACGAACTGCGGCTTGGCGGGGTGCGCGATGCAGAGTTGCTCCCAATCCACGCCGTTCGAAGTTTGCGTGCGTCGCAACTGCGTGCGCATGCGCGTGCTCAGCTTGCGAATCGGGATGCCGGGGCTTTCGCTCCAGAATTCCAGCAGCCGCGCCGAAGGAGCGTTGCGCAACAAAAAGAAATGCGTGTCGATGAGCGCGAGCGGCGGCTGGCCGCCAAAAAATTTCGCCTCGCTGATCTTGCGATGCTTGCCTTCCGGCAGATTCAGCCGATGCGTGAAGGCTAATTCCTTGTCGCCACTTTCCAGGGACGGACTCAACTCCGCGATGCGGCCGTCGAACGAGAAAGTCGCCGGCTGATTCTCAAATTCGATGCGCCCGATGTGCCCCCAGCGCGCCAGCCACTGGAGCAATTCAAGCCCGGAAATTTTCAGCGACGTGTCGGTATCGCGATCCGCGTAGTGTTCACCCAGCCAAAGAAGAAATTGCCAGTCCGCCGGCGCGAACAACTCCTGTTCGTGCGCCGAGCGGGTGGTGATTTCGATCAGTTCACCAATCGTGCGGTGCCGCTCACCGGTGCGTGGACGGAACAAATTGAAGTGAACTTTGAGCGCATGCAGCTTCGCGTGATCGTCCGCGGCGCAGACTTCACCGAACACGTGCAGCTTCGCCCGCGGGCCATCAAGGTGCGCCGGCGCGGGCGGGAACATCCAATTCTCCAAATCCATGAGCACCTGCTGCTCCTCCTCCGCCTGCTCGATTTCCGCAAACCGATCCAGGTTCGCGTAGCTCATCAGTTCCGTCGGTAGCGGACGGTTCGCCCGCAGAAATAGAATGGCGAGTTCCTCTAGGCGATTGCGCCCCTTGGCGGCGAGAATGCGCGGCCACCAATCCTGTGCCGTGAAGTCTTTCCGAGAGAGAGAAAGTTTCTCGAAGTAATCCTCCAGCAGCAGCCAGGCGCGCTGCGAATCGGCGCAACTGGCGAACAGCTTCAGGATTTCCTCGCGCTCGGCCACGCGCGGTTTCGAGTCCGCCAGTTCGCGCCGCAAGTCCGCGAGCGCGCCGTAGGTTTTCGAGAGCACTGTGTGGTGGGCGTCATATTTGGCTGCGGCGGCCGAAAATCTCGGCCCGCGTGACGTTTTCTTTACAAGTTTGGGCATTTCCGTTTCTGCGCGTTAAAAGTGGCTTACTATCTCGTCACGGAACGCAGCCAGCGGTCAATCGAAAACAATTCACATTGTGGAGGTTTGGAGCGCTGCGGCGTTCGTTTGGAACAATTTTTTTTATCGCCTTGCCGGTCGCCCACTTTCGAGGACTATTCATGTGAATAGCTTATGCAGCCGTCGAAGGTCATCCAGATTCGTGAGCTTCTCCGGGGAAAATTTCCGGGGCTGCGCACGCGCGCTGATGAATTGCCGGCCAAGACGCGTGACGGCTGGGCCAGCGGCATCAACCAACTCGACGAGCGACTCGGCGGCGGATTTCCCAAGAGCGCCATCAGCGAAGTGATTGCGCCCAAGCGTGGTTGCGGGAGCGCACTGTTGCTGCTGCAACTACTACGCCGCGCGGCCAAAACGAATCAATTCGCTGCGCTCGTCGATGGCCAGGATTCATTCGACGCCGCATCGATTGAGCAAAACACCTTGTCGCACTTGCTCTGGATTCGTTGCCAGAATGCCGACGAAGCCATCAAGGCCACCGACTTGGTGTTGCGCGACGGCAATTTGCCCGTGGTACTGCTGGATCTCGCGCTGAATCCAGACGTGCAGCTTCGCAAAATTCCCGCGCCCACGTGGTATCGCTTCCAGCGCATCGTCGAGGAAAGCGCCGCGACGTTCATCGTGTTCACGCCGCGCGCGATGATTTCTCCGGCGCAAGTCCGCGTCACGTTGCGCTCACGGTTCGCGCTGCAACACGTTGAAGCCGATCAAGTGAAGCTGACGCTGGCGCTGGATTTTGACGTGAGTGAAGCACGCTCCAGTGAAGAGTTGCTGCGCCGCAGCGCGTAATGAGGAGGTCGCATGTTCGCCGTCATTTGTTTGCCCGACTTCGAATTGCAAGCGGTCCTTCGCCACGAACCGGAGCTGCGCTCGCAAGCCGTCGCGTTGATTGACGACGCGGCGACGAATGCAGCGAAGATGCTCGTGTTGCAATGCACTGAGAAAGCCCGAGCCGCAGGCGTCTGCGCCGGGCTGACTGCGCCGCAAGCCCAGGCG
>DATHKK010000001.1:0-5040 GCA_035489355.1 Candidatus Limnocylindria bacterium | reverse complement strand
CTTGCACGCGGTGTGAAAGATGTGCGGCCCGTATTTGTGAATGAGAATCCCCGCGTCATCGAAGCAATCGTAAGCGTTGCCGCCAATGTGATTCCGCCGGTCCACGACCAGCACCTTCTTGTTGCAGCCGCGCGCCAGTCTCTCCGCCAGCACGCTGCCCGCGAACCCGGCCCCGACAATCAGATAGTCAAACATAAGCCCTCCTGGAAATGAAAACGGCCGCGGGTTACGCGGCCGCCATTTCGTTATTGTTGCGCACGAGCACATCGCGGATGTGCGCGTCGAGTTGATTCACAATGGACTCCCACGAGTTGGCTGAAGCCATCTTCAGGCCTCGTTCGATTGCCTTCTGATCGGGCTGGGCGACCTCCTGACGGCAAAGCTGAATGAATTCGTCGTGCGAATGCGCGACCTTCACGACGGAACCGAAATTCGAGATCACGTCAGGCACCGCGCTGCTAACCACGGTCCGGCCCGTGGCCATGTACTCGAGAGACTTGGTGGGATTGATGTATTCCGTGTGCTCGTTCATCGCGAACGGCATCAGGCACACGTCAAATCCTTTGCAGTAAGCGGGCAGATCCTGGTACTCGCGGCCGCCAAGCCAGTGCAGATTTGTTCGCTGGGGAAATTTCGCCGGATCGACCTTGATGGCCGGGCCAATAATTACCACAGACCAATCTGGATCAGCGTCCGCCAGCTTCGCGACGAGTTCATAATCCATGCGCTCATCAACCACACCGAAGTAGCCGAGAACTTTCCGGCTTCCTCCAATGTAGGGCGGGCGTCCCGCCTGCCCGGCGAGCGCGTCAGCGTGAGCATGCGCCTCTTTCACTGATTCGGGCAGGCGAGATGCCTGCCCTACTTTAAGTTGCGCCACGTCTTCGGGCAATTGCGTCGCTTCCTCGCGCGCCTTTCCAAAGTGCGCGACATCCACGCCGCAGCCATAGAAATGGCAGTTGTCGTTGAAGCGGCTCTTCGCCTCGAACATCTTGCGGCCGCCGGTGAACACCACGTCCGCGAGAGCGAGCAATTCCCGCTCGCGCTCGACGATGGCCGGCGGCGCGCCTTTGAATTTCGAAAGTTCATCCATGCAGTCGTAAACGATGGCGGCTTCGTTCATCCGCCCGGCAAACGCGGTCACCGCCATCGGGTCGTAGAACCACTGCACGGGATTTTGAAATTGGCCGGCGAGCAACTCGCTTTTGAGCGCGGATTGAACGAGCCGCCGCCGTTCGCGATCGACAAAATTTCCATCGCTCCACTGCCAACTGGGAAATTGAAGGCGAAGAATCGTGATGTTCGGGAAACCATCGGGAGCACTGAACCTTGCGTAAGGTGCAGCAAGCTGCGGATCAGGCCCGATGGTCTCCACGAATAAAATTTTGTGCTTCCGGCTGAGCCGCGAAAGAAATTGCTGCGGCCTTTGCCACACCCAGTCCCAACCAAGATGACAGTGGACGATGAGCGAAAACTTTTCCGGGTCCGCTTTTGTGGTCACGATGCTCCGCAGGGGCGCCGCGTCCGAAGGATTGGCGGCCGCCCACAATTCTCTCTGCGACGTGAGCCGGGAAATTGTTCGCGATGGAACTGCGGTTCCATTGGCCCGGCCATTTACTCCCGGTGGCGCACTTGGCATGTGTGACATGGTGCGGCAGTTTAGCTAACTCAGTGCCACGGCCGTGCTCGACGAGGATGAAGACAACGACGGCTTTATTTCATCGAACTTTCCTTGGAGTTCGGAACACTTCCTGCATCGGGTCGAGCACGGGAACGCCTTTGCGTGCTGCAACGAACCCGGCCACGACAGGTGCACTTTGCAACTGCGGATCGGTGTCGTGATGATTCCAAGAGTCCAACACGGGCGCCGACAAAATCACGTTTTGCCGCATGCTCCCGCGGACCCGATCGATGCGGAACAGAAATTGCAGGCGCTCCCCGTCGGTTCGGTTTCAACCAACCAACAAGGAGACACTTATGAAAATGTATTTGACTGTGGCGTGCGCAGTTCTCGCGTTCACCGGATGCGCCCGCGATCGCGGCGGAATGCGGGACCAATCGGGAACGCAGTCCGGCACCAGCACGGAGCAAGGCTTGACCAACACGAATAACAAATTGGATTCGATCACGAACGATTCCAGCGGCGCGCCGGCAAACGCGACGGGAACTACCAGCGGATCGAACTACGACGAGAAGAGCGGGGCGAATTCCACGACCGGCAGCACGAGCGACCGCAGCAGCGGTGTCGGCAGCAACGACAATCGCCCGGCCGGTTCCAACAACTCGAAGTAACGCGGCAGCCGGCGCTCCGGCGGGCCGCGCGAGAACGATCTGGTTGCCGCCGGGGTGCGCTGGCTATCGCTTCACCGCGCTGTCGCGCTGGCTCCACGCTGGATCGGCCTCGGGATAATCCAAGTTGTAGTGCAAACCGCGGCTCTCGGGCCGCTGGAGCGCGCAATCCACGATCAGTTCCGCCACCGTGGCGATGTTTCGCAGTTCGAGCAAATCGCTGGTGACATTGAAGTCCCAATAATATTCCTGAATCTCCTCCTGCAAATTGGCGATCCGTGTGCGCGCGCGTTGCAGACGTTTGGTGGTGCGAACGATTCCGACGTAATCCCACATCAGCCGTCGAATCTCGTCCCAGTTGTGCGACACGACCACCAGTTCATCCGCGTCGTGAGCGTGGCCAGCTTGCCACGCCGGCAAATTGGTTTCCAGCGGACACGAGGGCAGGCGCAGAATTTTTTCTGCCGCGCGATGAGCGGACACGAGCGCTTCAAGAAGTGAATTGCTCGCGAGACGATTCGCGCCGTGCAGTCCGGTGCAGGCGACTTCGCCCACAGCAAAAAGGCATTCGATATCAGTCTCGCCATCCACATTCGTCTGCGCGCCGCCGCATTGATAGTGAGCTGCGGGCACCACGGGTATCGCTTCCTTCGTAATGTCGATGCCGTACTGCATGCAGGTGCGATAGATGTTGGGAAAACGTTCGATGATGAACGGCGCCGGCTTATGCGTGATGTCGAGCAGCACACACTCCGCGCCGCTGCGTTTCATCTCGCTGTCGATGGCGCGGGCCACGATGTCGCGCGGCGCGAGCGATTTCATGGGGTGATACTTGTCCATGAACTCCACGCCATCCTGCGTCTTCAACACGCCGCCTTCACCGCGCACGGCTTCGCTGATCAAAAACGACTTGGCCTTCGGATGGTAAAGGCACGTGGGATGGAATTGGATGAACTCCATGTTGGCGATGGTTGCGCCCGCACGGTAAGCCATCGCCACCCCGTCGCCCGTCGCGATGTCCGGATTGGTAGTGTAGAGATAAACTTTTCCACACCCGCCCGTCGCGAGTAGGACCACCGACGCGGCAAACGTCTCCACTTCGCCAGTCTTGTTATCGAGCACGTAAACACCGACGCAGCGATTGGCGCCGGACCGTCCGAGTTTCTTAGTCGTGATGAAGTCGATCGCGAAATGATTCTCGAGCACGTGGATGTTCGGTTGCGCGGCCACGGCGGCGAGCAACGCGCGCTCGATCTCGCGGCCCGTGACATCTTTCGCGTGAAGAATGCGCCGCTTCGTGTGCCCACCTTCTTTCCCTAAATCCAGTTCGCGATGGCCGGCCACTTCACGCTCGGAGAATCGCATTCCCAATTCGATCAATTCCTGCACGCGCGCCGGTCCCTCCTGAATGATCGTCCGCACTACGGCTTCCTTGCACAGCCCGGCGCCGGCCACCAGCGTGTCGCGCACGTGCATCTCCACCGAGTCTTCCTTGCTCGTCACCGACGCGATGCCGCCCTGCGCATAATTCGTGTTCGACTCCGCGCGATGTTTCTTGGTGATGATAGCCACTCGTCCGCGCGGCGCGATCTTCAAGGCAAACGACAGTCCCGCGATGCCGCTACCCAGGACGATGAAGTCGAATTGTTTCATGACGAATTACAGCGGCGCGTTGTCAATGAGCCGCGTCTTGCCCACGAACACGGCCATGGCCAAGTGCGTGCCTCGGGTGGCCTTTGGCGCTGCCATGAAGGTTTGGGGATCAAAAAAATGCACGTAGTCCACACGAGCGGTCGGTTGCTGCTCGATCAATTTCTTCAGCTCACTCCGCAACTTCTCGGCATCCAGCAGTCGTTTCGCAGCGACCACTTTTTTTTGCGCGTGTTGAATGGCCCGCCAGAGCACAGGAGCCTGCGCGCGCTGTTGCTCATCCAAATATCTATTCCGCGAACTCATCGCGAGGCCATCACGTTCGCGCACCGTCGGTGCCACGACGATTTTCACTGGGAAATTCAAGTCGCTCACCATGCGCTGAATGACGGTCGCCTGTTGAAAATCCTTCGCGCCAAACACGGCGATGTCCGGCAGCACGATATTGAACAGCTTGGCGACGACCGTCGTAACGCCGCGAAAATGCGTGGGCCGCGCTTCACCCTCCATTGCGCGCGACAGATTTTCTTCCACGACGTAAGTGCTGTAACGGCCTTCGGATTTGCCGGGATACATTTCCGTGTCGGTGGGAAAGAAAACGAAATCAGCGCCGGCTTCACGGCAGAGTTCGCTATCACGATTGAAGTCACGCGGATAACGGCGCAGATCTTCGGCGGGACCAAACTGCGTCGGGTTCACGTAAATGCTCACCACGACCAGGCCTTTTGTCCCAGCCAGCTTGCGCGCGCGCCGGACGAGGCTGAGGTGTCCTTCGTGCAACGCACCCATCGTGGGGACGAAGCTGACGCGCACGCCGCGGCGCCGCCATTGGAGAGCGAGCCGTTGCATTGCGGAAACACTTTTCACCACGCGCATGACGGCATGTTGTTTCGGCGGAGGAAGGCGGCGCAAGCCATGAATCCTTTAATGCGCCGCGACTTCGCTGGCCCCGATGAGAATTTCAGGGCGTCCCCCGATAGACCCGAAAAATGCTCCTGCTACGGTAAGCGCCGTTGAACCTGCTGAAGGCAGATAGGGGACTGTCAAAAGCAACGGTTTGACTGAGGGATGGATCAGAGGGCGAGCTTGGTTAGGGGTTCC